>DOKO01000408.1 GCA_003510825.1 Stenotrophomonas sp. | reverse complement strand
TAGCCGCCGGCCGGGTGGGAGGAAAGCCCCATTCCCCTCAGATCGGGCACGATAACCGTGTGCGTGTTCTCCAGTGCGGCGGCAAGGGGCGCCCACATGTCGCCCGTCTCGCCGTAGCCATGCAGCAGCAGGATGGCCGGCCCCTTTCCGCCCACGCGCACGTGCAGGTCCACGCCGTTCGCCGCCACCTCCTTGGCATGGAAGCTGTCGGGGAACCTGGGTACGTCGGCAAGCGCGGGGGCAGACAGACAGAGCGCCGCGAGCAACAGGATGGATCTGAACATGAGGCCTCCTTCGAGCCGAAAGGCTCTGCGACAGAGGCGATCAGTGTCGTGCTGGGCGAGGCAGGGCCCAATCCCAAGCAGAGTGCGGTGGGGTACCCGAATGGGTAGGTCGGTGATGGATCGAAGACGCTTCCGGAAGCGCACCTCCAGCAATCCTGCAATGCGACGCCCACACCTGTCAGTGGGCCGCCACTGCTGCCTTGTGTATCGCAGCGACGTAGTTGATCGCCAGCACGACGAGGGCGTCTTCGACGTCCTGCAGCGCTGGCGGATTCGTCGTTGCGGCGAGTGTCCTCAGCACGCCGGCGATGGCATGCGTCAGCACGAAGGCTTGTGCCTCGCTCAACCTGATCCTGTCGTCCCCCTGCCCCGGCACACCGGCGCTGGTGAATGCATGCTGCAGGTTTTCGTAGAGCGGGGAGAGACGCCCTCCCGTGTGGTGGGTCAGCGCGTGCTCGATCAGTTTGCGATGCACCGCGCCGCGCCCGCCGTACGCGCCCACCACCGCCTTGAACACGCCGCGTATGCGATCGCCGGGTGCGGCAGGCACGTCCTGCATCGCATCGACGACCCCCTTGGACATATCGCCCAGCTCGCGGGCGACCAGCGCATCGAGCAGCGCCTGCTTGTCGCCGAAGTACTGGTAGAGGGTGCCGATGCTGACGCCGGCCTTCGCGGCAACCGCATTGGTCGTCAACGCGCCGATTTCCCCCTGCTCCAGCAGCTGCAGGGTCGCTTCCAACATGAGCTCGACCTTGTAGAGCGACCGGGCCTGGCGCGGCAGCCTGCGCGTATCCTTTTGAATTTCCTTGTTTTTATCAACCATGGCAGCACCCCGGGAACGCGAGTTTCGAAATATGAGTATGACTCATATTCTGGTCACACCTTCCGGAGCACAGCCATGACCTCTTCGCCCCTTTCCGCCGCCTCTTCCACTGACGATGCCATCCGGCCCGATCAGCGTCTGTCGGTCCGCTACCGCTTCGACGACCCCAACATGGATCTGTTCTTCATGTCGGCCCTGAGCATGGGCCCCGCTGGCGGGCTCGACATCGGTCAGGCGTTCTACGTCGCCTCCCGGATCGTCGACGGCGATGCCGACAGCTGGGTGCAGGCATTCGGGGAGTACGGCGAACTGCAGCAGGCACAGGCCGACACCTGGGCGCAGCGCGGCTGGCAACAGGCCGCAGGCGAGGCTCGCCTGAAGGCGTTCGCCAGCTACCGCTCCGCATGGCAGTTCGCCGCCCCCGGCGGTGAAGCGTTCGTGTCGCTGTATCGCCGCCATCAGCGCGCCTTTGCCCAGGCCATGGACGAACTCGACCTGCCGGTGACGTTCTTCTCTGTCCCCTACGAAGGCGCATCCCTGCCCGGCCTGTTCCTGCGCAATGCGCGTGCCGATGCCCCGATCGTGCTCGTGATCGGCGGCGCCGACACCAGCATGGAGGACCTGTTCCTGTCCTATGGTCGCGCCCTGTGGCAGCGCGGCTACTCCGTGGCAATCGCAG
Organism: Stenotrophomonas sp.; assembly: GCA_003510825.1. GTDB lineage: Bacteria > Pseudomonadota > Gammaproteobacteria > Xanthomonadales > Xanthomonadaceae > Stenotrophomonas. The sequence goes on along the minus strand of DOKO01000408.1, from coordinate 13,884 downwards.
ACCTGCCCGGCCAGGGCATCACGGCGCTGGATGGGCTGCACTGGGAAGTCCAACCCGAGCGTTCGATCGGCGCGGTGATCGACACGCTGGTCGCGCTGTTCGGCGCCACGCCGGAGCGCCTGGCCCTGATCGGCCTGAGCCTGGGTGGCTACTTCGCCACGCGCGCGGCGCAGTTCGAACCGCGACTGGCGACAGTGGTGGCCAGCACGCCGTTTCCGGAACCGGGCCGTCTGTTCGAGGCCAGCGTCCGCAGTGCAATGCAGAGTGGCGGCGGCACGCCCAGCACGGCCGCGCTGCGCAGCTGGCAGACCTCGATGTGGAAGTCGGGCACGCCGACACCCGATGCGTTCCTGGCGCGCTGGGCCGACGCCAAGGCTGATCCGGAGCAGACCACGGTTCCCTTCCTCTCCATCCTGGGAGGCGGCGACTCGCCCGTGTTCACCTCGCAGGCACGCGACTGGCATGCACGCCTGCGTTCGGAGCGCAGAGACCTCGTCTTCCTCGATGCCAGCACCGGCGCGGACGGCCACTGCCAGGTCAATGCACGCATCCGCCTGGTGCAGGAAGCCAGCGGCTGGATGGATGAGATCTTTGGCGCGGCGGGTCGGAGCTGAGCCATGGGTATCGCACTGTCACTTCTGCCGTTCGTCGTTTCAGCGGTCGCCCAGCATCTGTTTGGACCCGTCGTCGGGCTCGCCTTGGGCGCGAGTGTGTCCGTAGCTGTGGTCGTGGGTCGACGTCTGAGTCGAGCGTCGCCTCGCAACGTCCGTTAGCGGAGGCGGCGAACCGCCTCAACCAGACCATCCCTCCTACTTGAGCGTGAACCCTCGCTCCTGGACGGTCGTTCGAAGATTCTCCCGGCCGTCCATGTAGTCCATCTCTACCGAACCCCGCACACCCTCGCGCCACTCCTTCAGATTCAAGCCGAAGCGCTCCTTCAGCGCCTCGCGCATTCCATCGAAGGCGTGATCGTAGGTGCGCAGTGCCTGTGCTGCCGCGTGTGCATCGTAGCGGTCATGGTGCAGCACGACCGCCTGCTGGGGTCTGGGCGTAAACGCACTCATGCGCTCAGGATCCGGATACCCCAGCGTCATCCCGAAAACAACGTAGCTCAGCTCAGGAAGCCCGACCAGTTCCGCAACGTCTGCGGCGCGGTTGCGCATGGCACCGAGATAGCAGACGGCGAGCCCAAGCGACTCCGCTGCAACGACGGCATTCTGTGAAGCCAACGCAGCATCGATGCTCGCCATGAGGAACGCGTCCAGATGGCCATGCACGGTGTTCGGCACGCCGGCCTCCGCCGCGATTGCAGCGTTCCGCGAGAGATCCGCCACCCACAGCAGCAGTACTTGGGCCTCATCGATGTGCGGGTTGCCATGGCCGGCCGATCCTTGGGCCATGGACGAGAGCTTTGCCTTGAGTGTGGGATCACTTACGGCAACGACGCTCCACTGGTGGTGATTGGATGAGGACGATGCGGACTGCGCTGCGGCGACGATCGCTTCAATCGAGCCGGGCGTGATCGCGGTGGGCAGGTAAGCGCGCGCCGTGCGGTGAGACAGGAGAGCGGCAATCTGATCGTTCCAGAGCATCTCCGGGGCTGGCTGCGGACCGTACCGCGCGCTCAAGAGCTCTTGTTGGGATTTCATCTGATGATTCTCTGTAGTGGGAGGACGACAGGGAAATCAGGATACGGAGCATTTCCCGCCTATTGACCCCCATCCGATGGCATGATTGTCCACAGACATGGACAATAGAGGCGCCGGTAAGCCATGAACCAGCTATGGGCAATGCGGGTCTTCGCCCGTCTGGTCGAGACGGAGTCCTTCAGTCGTACCGCCGCGCAGTTGTCCATGCCGCGCTCAACAGCGAGCAAGCTAATCCATGACCTCGAGGAGCACCTGGGCGTGCGACTCGTTCAGCGGACAACACGCCAGGTCAGCGTGACCCCTGAAGGCCTTGCCTACTACGAGCACGTGATACGCCTGATCTCAGAACTTGACGAAGCTGACAACGCCATCAAGGCGCACGGCCTCCGTCCGAAAGGTCGGCTTCGGATTGATGTGCCATCAACGGTGGCACGTCATCTTCTGATTCCCGCCCTGGGTGATTTTTCCAGTGCGTATCCAGAGATCGACATCGCTCTTGGCGTCAGTGACCGGCAGGTCAACATCGTTGGCGAAGGCGTGGACTGTGTGATCCGTGGCGGCCATCTGGGAGACCCACTGCTGGTCGCACGCCAGCTGATGAGCCTCGACTACGGCACCTATGCATCCCCACAGTATCTGCAGCGACACGGCACGCCAGCGCAGCCTGATGACCTCAGGCAAGGCCATGTCCTGGCGAGCTACTTCCCGCCCGGTACTGAGCGGCCCATGCCCGTGGTCTTCGAGAAGAGCGGACAGCGCGTCGAGATCGAAGCTGCGAAGTTCACCACCAATGACGGAGAAGCGCATGTTGCACTTCTGCAGGCAGGGCTCGGGATCGGGCAGCATTTTTCGATGTGCGTCAGGCCGCTGCTGGAGCGTGGTGAACTGGTAGAAGTTCTTCCAGGCTGGAGCCGGCCGTCCTTCCCGCTCCATATCATCTATCCGCCGGGCGGACTTCGAAGTGCGCGGCTATCGGCCTTCATCGACTGGATATTGAAGTATTGGGGAGATTCGAACCGGCGTGGGTGACCGGTACTTCGCCAATGTCTGCTTCCGGCCAGAAGCGGACGTTTCGGCAGCTCAGCCTGTCAGCTTCACTACTTGCCCCAAGGTTAGATTAGCTAGATCGGCGCGGGAGGCCAGCTGGAAGACAAACACTGACAGATCAGGAGTGCCATCAGGGCACAACGATCTTGGCTGGGCGACCCGCTTGGCAATTGGAATGCCGTCGAGGGCCGGGTTCATACCCAACGCGAAGCTACCCGCCTCGAGTTGCCGAACGATCACGTACGGCGACCGCATTGGTTGCGATATGTACTCCACCTTGAAATGCACGCTGCCCTCCCGCTCATCCCGCTCATCCCGCCCAATCCGTTGGCGCCGGGTCAGAATCGTACATCACCATAGACGCAACAGCCCCCCTCCGTTTCCCGATGCGGTGTCCGGTTCCGGCCAGAAGCAGACGTTCAACGCCTGAGTTAATCCGCGCTGCAGTAGCAAGCCGCCGGTGGCGGGCTCGGCTTGAATGAACTGTCAGGCCACAAGCTAGGAGAACTTCACTTGCGACCCATACACGACCTCACCAGCCTGGACTCGTAGCTCAACGTCCGCAAGGCGCTGATAGATCCTGCGCCAGTGTCGCACCCATTGCACCAATAGCGGCAGGCCGAACAGGGCGTAGCTGACCGCCGCCAGGAAAATGGCCGCAGAAACCTCTCCAGGGCGTACCCAAAGCCATGCCGCGAGCACGAAAGCGCTGAAGATGATTCCGCCGACACCTGCGGCAAGAATTGATCGTAGACGCATGACCGATACGGCCTTGCGGACATCTGAGAGATCATCAAGCGATATGCGATCAGAGCTGTCCATGCGGCTTGATTACCTAGTAGACGGACCTCGGTTTGAACAATTGGGTGGACCGCGATGCCAGCGTGCTACTTAGCATCGAATGCCTGAAAGAGTTGGACGCTGCCCCATGTGCCAAGTGCAGTGGCAAGAATAGCCAGCGGGACAGATAGCCAGTACAGCATGACCGATTGGCTTTCAGGAACATGAAGAAAATACGGGAGCGCCCGCATAATGAAGGCGGCTATCGCGAACACAGTTGAGATTGCCAAGGTAAGGAAGAACTGCTTCCTGTGCTTGCGATAGCCACGCGCCTGCATGTAAAGAATTACAAATGCACATAGCGCTGTCACTAGAAATTCAATCTGAAAAGCAGAGACCAAAGCGTTCACTGAGCAATCCTTAGCGGTCCAACTACCTGGTAGACGGTCCCGTGGGCCGGGGTATACGACTTACCCACAGAGCAGCGTATGGCGGGCTTCTCCCTTGATACCGCTTGATCGTAGGGCGGCCGGGTCCGGCTAACAAGCCAGCGTACAACCAGAGCCGGCAGGCTCGATGGACAAGCTTGGGCTTGGACAAAGCTTCGATCGAAGCGCCGTCAGCCCTCCCTACCTCAATGCACCGAGCCCAGATTACCGGGCATGCCCTTACGCAGCAGCGACAGATACCGGACGTACTTGCCAACGAAGATGCCGGTGAACCCGCCAGACAGCAGCAGATACGCGGCACTGAAGTTGCCGTTGGCACTCAGCGCAGGCGACACCGCAAGCGCCACCTCAAACCCGTACTTCACCAGGAACGTGACCAGCAGCAGCGGCAGCAGGCTGTAGTCCGCACTGCGCCACAACCGGCCCGTCGCTTCATTCACCGTCAGCGTCGCCCGGCGCAGCAGCACCCAGCCAAGCATCGCGCCCGCACAGATGCCGGCCAGCCACTCGCTCCACGCCACCAGCGAACCGCCGTAGCGGTGGCTGATCGACCAGATGCCCCACACCGTGAACAGCGCCGGCACGATCGCCAGCCTCCGCAGCGAGGTCTGTCCTGGCCGCATGGCCGCGACGCCGCGGGTGATGAGGTACGCCAGGATCACCCAGACCCAGATCGGGGTGTGCGAGAGGATGGGCAGCAGCAGGTTCACGGGACGTCCTTTCAGTGAGTGCCCGCACGGAGGGCGGTGGGTGGCGCTCACTATTGACGGACCGGACCCGCTGAACAAGTGACAGGTGTCAGCGACCGCTTCAACGCCATCGGCCGCCGCGCACGGGCGGCGGCCGGCCGCCTTCAGTTCTTCAAAGCATCGTCGGGCACGCGGATTTTCTGCGCGAATTGGTGGCCGCCGAACTGGTGTCGCTTGTCAACGCGGACATGCGGGTGCGGTTGCAGACCGCCAGGACCAGCGTTGGCGGCTTTTGCAGTTCGGTGTGGGCTGGACGGTGCTGCCGCTCTACTTGTGTGCCGATGCGTTGAAGCGCGGGACGCTGGTGGAGATCGAAGGGTCTGTGGGATGGGCGACGCTGGATTACTACTTGATGTGGACTGCGGTGGGGTTGCGGCAGCCGCGGGTGGGGCATGCGCGGCAGGCGTTGATCGCCTTCATATTCGGCAGGACGCGAATCAGCTCAACGGCGCACGGAAGCTCGCGCACGAATTCCACTACAGTCAGGCCAGGACCGAGGCGCTTTTATGTCAGCAGGAATGGAAGCGCAGTACCCGATGCTATCCAGCGGGGAATTGGTCTATCACGGCTGGGTTCCACTCTGCACAACCAGAACCGATTTGCCGCCAGAAAAGGCGCATTGAAAAGGCATACCTTCAACTGGAGTGCAGATGGAATCCAAAGCTTCAGGTTCCAGACCAGCCGCGTATTCAACGAATGGCGAGCCCAAGCAAGTTCGGGCGTTTCTAAATCGGCAGCACCACTCCTTGATTGTGCCTTGCGCGACCACGCCAAGGCATCACAGGGAAGGTCAGGAAAACTTCTACGAAAGTGCATGAATCGACACCTTTTTTGTCTACACTTAGCGATTCAAGCAACCTTTCCGAGCGAGTCATGGAACAACTACCGATTGCAGAGGCCGTAGACGAAGGTGACCTCAATGTGCTCCCTGCATCAGTGGCTTTGCTGTCAGATCAAGATAGAACAGCCCTGACAGCGGCGGTGGTTGACCTAGAGTATCCCGGACTGGTCGCAAGGGCCTCGGATGTTTTAGCCACCCCCATCGAGTTTGGACTGAAGGTACTGCCGGCCAGGGCCCGCGATACGGTCACCGCAGCGTGCCGGAGTGCGATTGAAAAGGCGCTGGACGTTTCACTATGGACCATGGATACCAGCTTCGTCGCCGAAGACAAGCCTCAGGCTTCATCGGACTGGTGGCATATGGGGGCGGTAGCGGTTACCGGCACGGTTGGGGGTTTCGTTGGCTTTGCCTCGCTACCAGTAGAATTGCCGTTATCGACCATCATCATCCTGCGATCAATCGCTGACATCGCCCGCAGTGAGGGCGAGGATCTTGATACTGCTGAGGCCCGTCTTGAGTGTGTGGCTGTATTTTCACTCGGCGGTTCCAGTGATAGAGACGACGACGCTGAAATTGGCTATTTTTTCGCAAGGGAGGCCATGGCGTCCATGATTTCGCGAACGACGGCCTACTATGAGGCACAAGTGGCAAAACAGGTTGCGGAAAAGGTCGCGAAAGCAGCAGCTGCAGGAGCGGCCAAGGCAGCGGCGAAGGCTGCGCTCCAAGAAGCGACGGCTGTTGCTAACAAGGTTCAATCAACTGCACTCGTAAAATTCACCGAGGCGGTCGCCTCCCGCTATTCCGTTGTGGTGACTGAGTCGGCAATGGCCAAGGCCGGTCCAATCATTGGCGCGGCGCTGGGAGGCATTGTCAATTCCTTGTTTATTTCGCACTTCCAGGCAGTCGCTCGCGCGCATTTCACTGTCAGGAGGCTGGAGCGAGAGCATGGCCAAGCCTCGGTCCAAGCCGCATATGCCAGCATTGCAGAAGAGGTAAAGCGCGAACGAAGGATGCAAAAGCATGCAGAGTGATCAAGTTGGCCGAGCCTCTTGCTTGGCCAACTCTGCGCGCTCCAAGAAAAGTAAGCGATGCCCGGCTCTCCGGAGAGCCGGTACAGCGCTCACCCGCTCACGACCAGATCCGACACAAACACGTCAAGAGATGTGACGCTGCGATGCCACTGTAGCGACGGTCCTTGGCCCGGGAGCAGACGCTCGCTCATTGCGACGGCCGCGTGGGCATCCCGGTCTACCTGGCTTGGCAGTATCAGCGTTTCAAAGCATTACCCAGCGCCTCATCCAAAGACTCGAGCTTCTCCCCATACGGCGCACGCAGCCGCAGGTTCGACGCCCCATCCTTGGCCTGCACCACCACCGCCTTGCGATGGCTGAACTGACGGAAGCCATGCACGCCGTGGTAAGCACCCATACCCGACGCGCCAACGCCACCGAACGGCAGTTCTTCCACCGACGCATGGGTCATCACATCGTTGATGACCAGCGCGCCGGACGTGGTCTGCTGGGTAAATGCCGCCTGCCCTTCCGCGGTGTCGCCGAAGTAATAGGCCGCCAACGGACGCGGGTGCGCGTTGATGTAGGCAATCGGCTCCGCAGCAGTGCCGTAGGCGATGACAGGCAGCAGCGGCCCGAAGATCTCTTCCTGCATGATGTCCATCTCATCGGTGGCCTCCAGCACCAGGTGCGGCGCGATCTTGCGGGTGGCCGCATCGAACGCGGGCTCGCCGGCCGGGGCCAGGGAGATGATCGTCGCGCCCTTGTCGGCGGCATCGGCCAGCAGGCCGACCAGGCGGTCGAAATGGCGCGGGCTGACGATGGAGGTGTAATCCTCGTTGGCCTGCAGGGTCGGGAAGGTGCGGGCCATGAACTGGCGCGCGTGCTCCACCAGCGCAGCGTTGCTGCCCTCGGACACCATCAGGTAATCCGGCGAAAGGCAGATCTGCCCCGCATTGAACGTCTTGATGGTGAGCGTGCGTTCGATGGCGGTCTGCAGGTCGGCATCGGGCGCCACCACCACTGGCGATTTACCACCCAGCTCCAGCGTCACCGGCACCAGGTTGTTGGCGGCCGCACGCATCACATGGCGGCCCACTGAAGTGCTGCCGGTGAACACCAGATGGTCGAACGGCAGTTCGCTGAAGGCCTTGCCCACCTCGGCATCGCCCAGCACCACGCCCAGCTCCATCGGGTCGAAGTACTCGGCAATCAGCTCGGCCAGCAGTTCAGAGGTGGCCGGGGTGAGTTCAGAGGGCTTGATGAGCGCGGAATTGCCTGCCGCAAACACGCCGGCCAGCGGCGCGAAGGCCAGGTTGATCGGGAAATTCCACGGGCTGATGATGCCGACCACGCCCAGCGGCTGGTGTTCGATGCGCGCCTGCATGCCGGCCACCGGGGCCTCCACCTCCTCGCTCTGCATCCAGGTGCCGACGTTGGCGGCAGCGTGCTTGAGCGTGGCGGCGGTGGTGCCCACGTCCACCAGCAGCGACTGGTAGCGGCTGCGCTGGCCGAAGTCCTTGGAAATGGCCTCGGCAATGCGCTCGCGCTGCTCCAGCAGCAGCCGAGCGGCGCGCTGCAGGCGGTCGCGGCGCTGTTCAAGCGTGGCCGGACCCTGGGCAATCTGATGGGCGCGCATGGCCCGCAGGATCGTGTTCAGTTCGGTGGCGTGGGTGCTGATATCCATCTGGGGCAGCCTCTTGGAAGACGTGGGGGAGACGCGAAACCCCTTGCAGCACAAGGGCTTTCGCCATGGAGGAAAGGCTACGCCCCCTGCCCTGCCCCGGCCAACGAGGCTTTCGATGAATGGTCATAAATAATGTTATGGTCCGCGCATGTCGCTCTCCCGCCTGCGCACCTTCATCGAGGTTTACCGCCAGCGCTCGATCAGTGGCGCCGCGCGTCGGCTCAACCTGACCCAGCCTGCGGTGTCCCAGCACATCGCCGGCCTGGAAGCCTCCCTTGGCCGCACCCTGTTCCATCGCCTGCCCAGCGGCGTAGAGCCCACGCCCGCCGCCGACGAACTGGCGGCCGATGTGGGCGACAAGCTGGACCAGGCCGAGGCCGCGCTGGCCGCCGCCCGCACGCGTTCTGACGAAGTGGCCGGCGCGCTGCATATCGTCGGGCACGCGGATTTTCTGGCCGAAGTGGTGGCCGCCGAACTGGTGCCGCTCATCAAGGTGGGCATGCGCGTGCGGCTGCAGACCGGCAGCACCAGCGTGGTCTGCCAGATGCTGCTGGATGGATCGTGTGACCTGGGCATCACGGTCTACCCGCCCGAAGATGATCGGCTGCGCTACGAGACGGTGCGGCAGGAGCCGCTGCTTGCCGTGGCTGCACCGGAGGTCGCGCAGCGCATCGCCGCGCGCGCGGATTGCGGTGCGGCGCTGTGCGAGGAGCCGTTGCTGGCCTACAGCCTGGACCGGCCGCTGGTGGATGCGTGGCTGCAGTTCAACCAGCTGGATGTGCGCCTGCCGCTGCCTGCGTTGTTGGGGCAGGATCTGCGCGGGCTGCAACGGCCGTTGCAGTTGGGGGTGGGTTGGACGGTGCTGCCGCACTATCTGTGTGCGGATGCGCTGAAGCGCGGGACGCTGGTGGAGATTGAAGGGCCTGTGGGTAGGGCGAGGTTGGATTACTACTTGATGTGGACTGCGGCGGGGTTGCGGCAGCCGCGGGTTGCGCATGCGAGGCAGGCGTTGCTTTGGCGGTTGAGGTCGGGGGTTGGAGACGAAACTAAGGACGTTTGACGCCGGGTGACTGGCCGGATCAGGAAATCTACCGCGCTTACGGCACTGCAGCGACTGCACACGTCGCCGACTCTGACACCCTAAGTCGCTATCTCGATGGTTGACCCATAACCTCAGCAATGAGGAGACCTGCGGGATATAGATGGGCTACGCCAGTGACTTCATAATGTCAGCGGCGGAACAGGAGCACCTCAAAAATTGCTCGTGCAACCTTCCCGCTATAGCTAAACCAATTCAAAGGACTGCCCAAATGAGCGCTCTTTCTTCCATCAGGATTAGAAACTATCGCTGCTTCAAAGATCATACCGTGGATCTCAGCAGGTCGACAATACTCGTTGGCAAGAACAATGCTGGGAAGTCGACACTCATCGAAACCCTAAGAATTGTCTCGATCGCACTGAAGCGGTTTTCAAGCGTGACCTCATCACCTGCACCCCGATGGCTTGATGATGACGCTGTCGGCCCCGGTCAAAATCTACGTTTAGATAGACTGGGCATAGCTACATCCACAGTATTTCATCGCTACGGGGAGCCCCCAGCCACTATCGATGCAACGTTTGCTGATGGTGCGAGGCTGGTTGTCCATATCGGCGCAGAAGGCGACTCACACTGCGTCTTCTTCAATTGCCAGGGGCGTTCAGTCAGGGCTCGCCGAGACATAGGCTCCCTCCCGCTTCCTCGCATCAGCATTCTCCCGCAGATCGTCCCACTGGAGCACGAAGAGCGAGAGCTATTGCCAGACTACGTGAAACAGCACTTGGATTCTCACCTTGCCTCGAGGCACTTTAGAAACCAGCTCCAATTGCTGCACGACAGCTACTTCAGCGAATTCAAAAATCTCGTTGAGGAGACATGGCCGGGCGTCAGTATCGCGGGACTTGAATCGATTCGCAGTGACGGCTTTGGCACTCTGCAGCTGATGGTCCGGGATGGAGACTTTGTTGCGGAGGCCGGATGGATGGGGCACGGCTTGCAGATGTGGCTCCAAACTCTTTGGTTCATTGTGCGTTCTCGCGGGGGCGGAACGGTCGTACTGGATGAGCCTGACGTTTACATGCACCCTGATTTGCAGAGGAAATTGGTACGAATTCTGCGAGCCCAAGGGGCAGACATTCTGATAGCCACACACTCCACAGAAATATTGGCGGAGGTTGATGCGGATAATGTTCTCATCCTGGATCGTGAACGACCAAAGTCGTTCTATGCAACAGATCTCCCGAGCTTGCAGAGGGTTGTTGAGAACATTGGCAGCGCACAGAATCTTCAGATTGCAAGGCTTTGGAGGGCTCGCTCGCTCATCCTTGTCGAAGGGGAGGACATGAAACTCCTTAAGCGCGTTCATGACCTAATATTTTCCACAGAGAAGCCCTCGCTAGACACAATTCCACATTGGGCCATAGGAGGCTGGGGCGGTTGGTCTAGTGTTGCGGGATCGGTAGCGACCCTAAAAAATTCGGTTCACGAGAGCATACGTTGCTACTGTGTATTTGACTCTGACTATCACCTTGATGATGAAATTTCAGCGAGGAGAGCCCAAGCGAAAGCTCAGGGAGTGCAAGTTCATATTCACTCCGTCAAGGAAATCGAGAATTTCCTCGCAATTCCTAGCCTTATTCGGCGTGCCCTAGAACGTTCTGTGCGACCCCCGAATATTGCCCCATCCGAGGACGCCATTGACGCGGCTATTGAGCGCATAGCTGAGGAGCTGCGGGAGGATGCACTTGATGGCTTTGCGACTCAGTTCAACGTATTAGAACGACAAATAACAGCAGGCGTCGCGAGCAGACGCGCACGCGAGCATGTGCGTGTCAGAACTCAAGGGCCCCGGGGGCTACGCGGAGTCGTATCAGGGAAGACACTTCTGTCTAAGCTATCCGACTGGTCAAAGCATGAGTGCGGCACGTCATTTGGCGTCAATGGACTAATCAAGGCTCTGCGCCGGGATGAAGTCGATCCCGAGCTGGAGCATCTTGTCAGAGCCATTGCCGACGGGAAGCAACTTTGAACGAAGACACGAACGTTGGCGCGCCGGGACCCAAGCACCGAAGTCCTGCCAGGCCCTTTCGGGTTCTTGCTTTTTCGGGCGCTGAACGTTGTGACAGCAGATACCTGTACAGCACAGTGGATCAGAATAGCATCACACTCAACGCGACTCGCAGCGCCTCAACTTGCGCACGAGTTCATCTCGTGCCGCATCGATCGTGTCCGCATTTGTCTTTGCCGAAAGGTTCTCGCGCTGCTTGCGGCCAAGGAAGTACGCGATTCGCTCCGCATTGGCTCCAGAGGGATGCGGCAGGCCGTCAAGCAAAGAGTCACTCTGAATCAGCCCCTTCGCTACGAAGCTGCGCAACACCGCAGTCGGTTCCTTCCCCAACGGAACCCACAGCGCGCCGGGCAACTGCCTCGCCTCTTCGCCAAGCCACTCCTCTGCCATCGACCGCAGATAAGGGGTACGCAGGATTGCCGGATTACCGGTGTAGTTCTGGCCACCTGCCAGCACAGGATTGCGCAGTGCCGACGTGTAGTGCACCTGGTCGCTGGCATCGCTGAAGAGTTCCGCACAACTGCCGAGGCCGAGCGCCATATGCAGCCCCACACGATCAAGCATCTGCACCAGCGCGGCACGCATGGGCCCGGAGAAGCTGGCGACTTCTTTAGCCTTGCGCAGAGCTTCGGCATCACTGAGCCCATAGCGAAGTCCAACACGCAGCTGCTCAAGTGCCTTCTGCGCCTGGAAGAGGCCGGGCGTAATGCCCACGAGCACTACGCGTGCATGGACGTTCACGTGCTCGAAGGGCGCGTAGTAGGTCTCCAGCTGTCCCGAACGCGAGATCAGAAGATCCGGCGCAATGCCGTCGGAACGAGCGGCGTCGAGGATCGCGGAGCGGTAGTTATTGAGCATCTGATTCATGGTGTTCTCCTCAGCGAGCAATCGAAGTGCGGGCCACACGGCGGCGATGGGCGCGATGCGTGGTGTGGGCGGTCGTGATCAGGACGTCTGCGTCGGACACCACTGCATACGTGTCTACCAGGTGGTCCCAACGTTGCAGCAACGACTCGATACGACGGCGAAGGTGCTTGGCTTCGCGGCGTGGCAGGGCCAGCTTGTCGGCGCCGTGATGCGAATTGAGCGCAATGCCGAAGCAGCCAAGCAGTTCGACGAAGTCTGCAGGGATCGCACGTTGATCCATCCGCTTGGAGGCATGCAGAGTTGGGATCACGGCAGCTGCTCCTTGGCCAGGGCCTCGCCGTAGGCGGTGGCAATCAGGGGATAGACTTCGCGGGCGAATTCCACGGGCTCAAAGATGCCGAGATGCCGGGCGAGCTGCTCAAGGTGGCGCGGCTGAAGGCTCGCCAAATCCTTAGGGGCTTCGCTCCTTTCAAGCTTGCTGTAGGCTGCCGCAGTCTTGCTTGACCAGCCGAGCGCGCTCGCCAGACTTTCAACGGATTCACGGCGCTCTACCCGCACTGCCCGCAGATGGGCGGTCAGCTCCCAGAACGTCCCCAGGCGCGGCCGACCATCCTCGGAAGCGAAGTACCGCGTGGGCTTGAAGTCACCTCGCCGACTCAGCCATTCAAGCGCGTCGTCGGGACGGATCAAGGTTGCAGTGCCGTCTTTGACCGTCTTCAGCGGGCGGTCGTTGTTGGGATTGGAAGCCATGCGGATCGTCTTTTCCGACACTCCGGCCAAGGCAGCAAGCATCGGAACCGTGATGTCCGCTCCCATATCGATTGCGAGTCGGGCCTGGGCAGAAGTGAGCACCTCGAGCAGTACGGCTGCAGAGGCTTCCGGCATCCGGGCCAGCGAATCAGGGCCATACAGGCACGGCCCCTCCTTACCCTTGAGCAGTTCGGCGCTGACCTCGAAATCGGTGAGTGCATCCGCAAAGTCGTTGAGGCTGGCAGGCCAGGCCCCTTCCTTTGCGTACTTGGCAATGCGACCCGTCAGGCCGACCAGGCGGGAGCGGCCAGCCGCCGCACGGACGGGATTCTGGCCACCGTCGCCCACATGGGCTCCATAGACGGCGGGCTCGACGCCGACCAAGGCGGCGGCGGCCGTTGCATCGTCAGCGATGTAGTAGATGACTTCAGCCAACGCAAGGATCAGGTCGGTGGCAGAGGATTCGGCGGCGGCAATTTCGTAGGACATTGAAGATATCTCTTGTGTCTGGCGTGAAGAAAGAATGCCCTCTCAATTGGCGCACGTCAAGACACTCCAGATATCTTTTTTATCCCACACTCCAGGGCGGCGCGTACGGTCTGCGGCATCCGGGATGGGTGAGGACCGATGAATGCCCCCGAGACGTCGGATCAGGAAGGTCGCAACTGGACCGAGCGCGCGGACGCCTGTGTCGCGATTGTCTCGCTTGGATTCCCGTAGCGAGAAGACCTGACGGGCACGCCTCCAGGGTCCGGAAAGGCCTGTCTTACAAGGGTCTTGTAGATCCATGCGCTGTGCGACAATTCCAAAAACGTCTCGGGTTTTGGCGGCATTGCCCCCTACCTCTTGGCAATCCCAACAGCATCAGGCAACTCTGGTAGCGCCACCGACAACGGGTGGCCGGGCGTCGAAAACCCGATTTGCTGTTGTTGTTTACGCTTGTCAGCCGGC
>DOKO01000179.1 GCA_003510825.1 Stenotrophomonas sp. | reverse complement strand
ACGGCGTCCCCGCAAACCCACACCGCCCCGCCATCCCACGGAATGTCCGCATTTGATGTTGAAGTTGCCGGCCCGCGGCCGGCACTACCGCGGGTGCCGGGTGCAGCCCGGCAGAAGCCCCTTACCGGAAAATGACGGTGGCTTCGGTGCCCTTGCCGGGCTCGCTGGCCAGGCTGACCTTCCAGCCGAAGCGGTCGCACAGGCGGCGCACGATCGACAGGCCCAGGCCGGTGCCCTGCGGGCGGTCCGGCTCGGCGCGGTAGAACGGCTCGAACGCACGGGCCAGCGCCTCGGCCGACATGCCGATGCCGGTATCACGCACCACCACCCGGTCAGATGCGACCTGCACGTCGATGCGGCCCTCATCGGTGTAGTTGCAGGCGTTGCGCACCAGGTTGCTGACCACCACCTGCAGCACCCGCGGCGGCGCGTGCAGCTGCACCGGGCCGGCGCTGTGCAGGTGCACCGCCACCGGACGGTTGCCGAGCAGTTCGTTGGCGTTGTCCACCTCATAGCGGACGATGTCGTTGACATCGAACAGCTCGATCTGCGGCTCGATGTCGGCCTCGCGGGCCAGGATCAGGAACGCATCGATCACCGCCTCCATGTCCCGCCCGGCGCGCTGGATGCGCTGCAGGCTGCGGCGCAGGCGCGGTTCCAGGGTCTCATCGCCCAATGCCATGTCGCTGGCCACGCGGATCACGGTCAGCGGCGTGCGCAGTTCATGGCTGGCATCGCGGGTGAAATTGCGCTCGCGGGCCACATGGTCGGTGACCCGGTTGGCCAGTGAATGCAGCGCCGCCGCCAGCTGGCGGGTCTCGCCCTGCATGTCGGCCGGCAGCTTGTCCGGCTCCAGGTCGGCCGCCTCGGGGTGGCCGGGGTCCCAGCGCGACACCCGCCGCGCCAGCCAGTTCACCGGCGACACCAGGCGCTTGGACGCGCGGTAGGTCACCCAGCTGGCGCCGTAGACAGCCAGCAGGGTCAGCAGCACCGGCACGATGCCGAACCAGAACGCCAGCATTTCCGCGCGCGAGCGCAGGAACACCAGGTACAGGCGGCCCTGCGGCCGGGCATCGACCAGCACCAGCTGGTCATCGCCGGGCAGTTCGTGGAAACCGGGTTCAAGCGTGCGCAGGTTGGCCGGCAGCGACAGGCTGGAGCGCCCGCGCTCGAGCAGGTAACCGCGGATGTTCTGGGTATTGGGCGGCGGCTGCGCGGGCGAGGCCTCGTGCAGCGTCCAGTAGTAGGCCGCCTCTTCGCGCAGGGCGGCGCCCACCAGGCTGTGCTTGATCACCAGCGAGACCAGCCAGGCGCCCAGCAGGATGCCTACGCTGGCCAGCACTGCCTGCAGGATGAAAGCGATACGGATCTTGCGCGGCAGGCCGTGCGGCATTGCGGGGTCCCGGTTGAAGCGCTGCGATTATAGGCAGCGCGCCGTGCCGGCGACGTGCACGGTGGATGACCACCCCTGCGGCCGACGGCCCGTCCCCTGCCCCGCGACCCGGCCGAAGCCGGGGCGGGCCTGTTCCTGTACCGGCATTGCTCAGGCCATGGGCTGGGCGATGTCGGCGATGCGGTAACCGGCGCTCTGCACGGTATGCAGCAGCGGACGGTCGAACGGCTTGTCGATGATCTTGCGCAGGTTGTACAGATGGCTGCGCAGGGTGTCCGAATCCGGCAGCCCGTTGCCCCAGATCTCGCGTTCGATTTCCTGGCGGGTGACCACGCGGGGCGATTCCCGCATCAGGATGGTCAGCAGGCGCAGGCCGATCGGCGAAAGCTGCAGTTCGGTACCGGCGCGGGTGGCCCGCATGCTGACCGGATCGAGCACGAGGTCGGCGACCTTGAGCACTTCCGAACCGACCTGGCGACGTTCGCGGCGGATCAGCGCGCGCAGGCGGGCTTCCAGTTCCTGGATGGCGAACGGCTTGGTCAGGTAGTCATCGGCGCCAAACCCCAGGCCGGTGAGCTTGTCGTCCAGCGTGTCGCGCGCGGTCAGCATCAGCACCGGCGTCGACTTGCGGGCATCGTTGCGCAGGCGGCGGCACACTTCGATGCCATCCAGGCGCGGCAGCATCAGGTCCAGCACGACCACGTCGTAGCTGTTTTCAGCGGCCAGACGGTAGCCGTCCAGGCCATCCTGCGCATAGTCCACCTCGAAGCCACGGCCTTCCAGGTATTCGCCGATCATCTCGGAGATGTTGCGGTTGTCCTCGACCACCAGCACCAAGCCGGAAGTCTCCTTCGTCTGACGCATGTGAGTACCTCTTTCTTCAGCTTTGTGAAACATGCCCGATCGACGGTGGACGCGATGTGAAGTTCCGTCAAGACGCCGAAAAAAGTTTCACAGCAGGGGTTTGAGCAGCGGCCAGACGTTGTCCAGCACCTTCGGCTGCGCCTGCGCGGTGGGGTGCAGGCCGTCGGCCTGCATCAGCCCTGGCTGCAGGGCCACGCCTTCCAGCAGGAACGGCAGCAGCGGCACCGTGTACTTGTCGGCCAGCGCGCGATAGGCAGCGGCCAGGCGCTGGCGGTAGGCCGGGCCGTAGTTGGGCGGCACGTCGATGCCCAGCAGCAGCACCTTGGCGCCGGCGGCGCGGCTGGCCAGCAGCATCTTCTCCAGGTTGCCCTGCACCTGCGCCGGGGTCAGCCCCCGCAGGGCGTCGTTGCCGCCCAGCGCGATCACCACCACCGTGGGTTTCTCCCTGGCCAGCAGGCCCGGCAGGCGGGTCAGCGCGCCGGCGGTGGTTTCCCCGCTCATGCTGGCGTTGACGATGCGGGGCGGGGTTTTCGACTGCTGCCTGACCCGCTTGTCCAGCAGGCTGACCCAGCCTGCGTCGGCCGGGATATTGTGGGCAGCACTGAGGCTGTCACCGAGCACCAGCACCGTGCCGGCCGGACCTTTGGCACACGCCAGCCCGGACCACAGCAGCAACCCTAGCAGCAGCACCATCATCGTGCCGGCTTGCCGGCTCCATCCTGTAATGCGCATTGGAGTCTCCTCATCGACAGCCTGTCCCCCCGCAGCGCGTCCGTCGCCATCGCCGTCGACCAGGTCGGCAAATCCGTGCATGGCCCGGAGGGTGAAGTCCACATACTGGACAACATCACCCTCACGGTACATGAAGGCACCAGCGTGGCGATTGTCGGGGCCTCCGGTTCCGGCAAGACCACCCTGCTCGGCCTGCTGGCCGGGCTGGACCTGCCCAGCCGCGGCGGCATCACCCTGGCCGGGCAGGCGCTGGGCGCACTGGACGAGGAAGCCCGGGCGCAGCTGCGCGCACGCGAAGTGGGCTTCGTGTTCCAGAGCTTCCACCTGCTGCCGGCGCTGACGGCGGCCGAAAACGTCGCACTGCCGCTGGAACTGGCCGGCCGCGAGGACCGCGCGCGGGTCGATGAGGTACTGGCCCAGGTCGGCCTCTCGCACCGCGCCCGCCATTACCCGCGGCAGCTGTCCGGCGGCGAGCAGCAGCGCGTGGCCCTGGCCCGCGCCTTCGTCACCCGCCCGCGCATCCTGTTCGCCGATGAACCCACCGGGTCGCTGGACCAGGCCACCGGCCAGCACATCAGCGACCTGCTGTTCGAACTCAATGCCGGCAGCGGCACCACCCTGGTGCTGGTCACCCACGACCTGCGCCTGGCCCAGCGCTGCCAGTACATCCATCGCATCGACAACGGCCGCCTGCAGGCGGTCGAGTACGGGGCACAGGCATGAACCTGCTGCGGCACGCCTGGCGCGCGCTGCGCCGCGAAGCCCTGGCCGGTGACCTGCTGACCGTGTTCGCCGCGCTGGTGCTGGGCGTGGCGGTGATGACCGC
>DOKO01000318.1 GCA_003510825.1 Stenotrophomonas sp. | reverse complement strand
GGACTGGTCTTCGTACGACGGGGCCGCACGGTGGATTTCCCAGCTGTCGCTGGCGGCCACCGGGCCGGCTTCGTCGATCGGACGGCCCAGCACGTCCATGATGCGGCCCAGGGTGCCAGCGCCGACCGGCACGGAGATGCCGCGGTCGGTGTTGACGGCCACCAGGTTGCGCTTCAGGCCGTCGGTGGAACCGAGGGCGATGGTACGCACCACGCCGTCGCCCAGCTGCTGCTGGACTTCGAGGGTGATTTCGGTGTTTTCGACCTTCAGTGCGTCATACACCTTCGGCACCGACTCACGCGGGAATTCGACGTCGACGACCGCGCCGATGATCTGAACGATCTTGCCCTGACTCATTGCTGCATCCTCTAAATGTGTGCTTTGAACGAACGCGGTCAGACTGCTGCCGCGCCGCCGACGATTTCGGAGATTTCCTGGGTGATCGCTGCCTGGCGTGCCTTGTTGTAGACCAGCTGCAGCTCACCGATCAGCTTGTTGGCGTTGTCGCTCGCCGCCTTCATCGCGACCATGCGTGCAGCATGTTCGGAGGCGACGTTTTCCAGCAGTGCCTGGTACACCAGCGACTCGATGTAACGCGTCATCACGTGCTCGAGCACGGTCGCGGCATCGGGTTCGTAGAGGTAGTCCCAGTCGTGGTGAGCGACCTGCTTCTCAGCCGGCGGCAGCGGCAGCAGCTGATCGAAGCTGGCCTTCTGCGTCATGGTGTTCACGAAGCGGTTGTAGACCAGGTACACGCGGTCGATCTTGCCTTCGGTGAAGGCGTCGAGCATGACCTTGATCACACCGATCAGCGATTCCAGCTTCGGCACGTCGCCGATGTGGGTCACGCTGCCGACCATGTTGACCTTCACGCGGCGGAAGAAGGTCGATGCCTTCTGGCCGATGGTCACCAGGTCCACTTCAGCACCCTTGTCCTGCCATGCCTTGGCTTCGCCCAGCATCTTGCGGAACAGGTTGTTGTTGAGGCCGCCAGCCAAGCCGCGATCGGAGGAGATCACGATGAACCCGACCCGCTTGACCTGCTCGCGCTCGACCAGGAACGGATGCTGGTAATCGGTGCTGGCCTGGGCCAGGTGGCCGATCACCTGCTTCATCGCCTGCGCGTACGGACGCGAGGTCTTCATCCGATCCTGCGCCTTGCGGATCTTGGAGGCCGAGACCATTTCCAGGGCGCGCGTCACCTTGCGGGTGTTCTGCACGCTCTTGATCTTGGTTTTGATTTCGCGTCCGCTTGCCATCTCTTGTTTCCCGTGGCGCGGGGCTGTTGCCCCGCGTTGTTCAACCGTTTGAGCGGGGCGAGCCCCGCTCTACGAGCGCTGGATTACCAGCTGCCGGTGGTCTTGAACTCGGCGATGCCCTTCTTGAAGGCACCTTCGATGTCGTTGTCCCAACCGCCGGTCGCGTTGACCTTGCCGACCAGCTCGCCCTGGGTGTTGGCGAAGTGGGCGTGCAGGCCTTCTTCGAAGGCCAGCAGCTTGTTGACCGGCACGTCGTCGAGGTAACCCTCGTTGACGGCGTAGATCGACAGCGCCTGGTTGGCGATCGACATCGGCGCGTACTGCTTCTGCTTCATCAGCTCGGTGACGCGCTGGCCACGCTCCAGCTGCTTGCGGGTCGCTTCGTCCAGGTCCGAGGCGAACTGCGCGAACGCAGCCAGCTCACGGTACTGGGCCAGCGAGATGCGGATGCCGCCCGACAGCTTCTTGATGATCTTGGTCTGGGCCGAGCCACCGACGCGCGACACCGAGATACCGGCGTTCACGGCCGGGCGGATGCCGGCGTTGAACAGGTCGGTTTCCAGGAAGATCTGGCCGTCGGTGATCGAGATCACGTTGGTCGGAACGAAGGCGGACACGTCGCCAGCCTGGGTTTCGATGATCGGCAGCGCGGTCAGCGAACCGGTCTTGCCGGTGACCTTGCCTTCGGTGAACTTCTCGACGTATTCCTCGGACACGCGGGCAGCGCGCTCGAGCAGACGGGAGTGCAGGTAGAACACGTCACCCGGGTAGGCTTCACGGCCCGGCGGGCGCTTCAGCAGCAGCGAGATCTGGCGGTAGGCCACGGCCTGCTTGGACAGATCGTCGTACACGATCAGCGCGTCTTCGCCGCGGTCCATGAAGTACTCGCCCATGGTGCAGCCCGAGTAGGCGCTGATGTACTGCATGGCAGCCGATTCGGAAGCGGTCGCGGCAACCACGACGGTGTGGGCCAGGGCGCCGTTCTCTTCCAGCTTGCGCACGATGTTGGCGATGGTCGAAGCCTTCTGGCCGATCGCAACGTACACGCACTTGATGCCGGTGCCCTTCTGGTTGATCACCGCATCGATGGCCATCGCGGTCTTGCCGGTCTGGCGGTCGCCGATGATCAGCTCGCGCTGGCCACGGCCGATCGGGATCATCGAGTCGACCGACTTGTAACCGGTCTGCACCGGCTGGTCGACCGACTTGCGCCAGATCACGCCCGGAGCAACGCGCTCCACCGGAGCGGTCAGGTCGGTGCCCAGCGGGCCCTTGCCGTCGATCGGCTCGCCGAGCGCGTTCACGACGCGGCCCAGCAGTTCCGGACCCACCGGCACTTCCAGGATGCGGCCGGTGGTCTTGGCGACGTCGCCTTCGCGCAGGTGCTCGTAGTCACCCAGGACCACGGCGCCGA
>DOKO01000320.1 GCA_003510825.1 Stenotrophomonas sp. | reverse complement strand
CTTGGTGTCGCGGCCCTTCTGGTGGCCGATCACCATCACCGAGCGGCCGTTGATGCGGGCCAGGCCACCCATGATGGCCTTGTCGTCGGCGAAGGCGCGGTCACCGGCCAGTTCCTGGAATTCATCGAAGATGATGCGCAGGTAATCGGCGGTGTACGGACGCGACGGGTGACGGGCCAGCTGCAGCACCTGCCACGAGGTCAGGTTGCGGAAGATCTGCGCGGTGCGCAGGCGCAGCTTGTCCTGCAGGGCGTGAACCTCGGCCTCGACATTGACCGCCGGTCCGGCACTGGCGTTGCGCAGTTCCTGGATCTTGGCTTCCAGGTCGGCGATGGGTTGCTCGAAGTCGAGGTAATTCGGATTCATCGGAAGCCGTCGTGTAAAGAAGAGGGGAATTCTAGCCGAATGCGCAGCAATGGCCCGTACGCCTTCGTCTGGAAGGCGACGGTACCCCAGCCGGGCAGGGGGCGCCAGTCAGCTCAGGGCAGGACCACGGCGCTGCGGGCCATTTCGGTGCTGCGGAGGGTGACGAAGTCGTTGTAGGCCTGGTTGGCCGCGACCGGCAGCTTCGAGCCCAGCGTCGCGGTGGCCTGGGTGAACGCCATGCTGGCCTGGAAGTCTTCCTTGCGCAGCGCCTTCTGCTCGGCGGCGGTGCTGGCCTTCAGCCAACGCGCGTAGAGGTCGCGCAGCGGGCCGGCGTGGGCCTCGAAGGCCGGATCCAGCGCGGGCAGGGTGGCCGGGGCCGGTTCGAGGGTGTAGACCGGGGCCACGTAGCCGGCCGGCTGCTCACGCTTGAACGCGCCCGGTTCACCCATGCCTTCCTCGACATAGGTGATGAAGTCCGGCGCGGTGAAGATCTTGGTGCTGATCTTGCCACCTGAGGAATCAACATGGGCCACGATCTGTTCCTGCGGGAACGGCTCGCGCACGCCGAAGTTCCAGGTCTTGTCGATGAACAGGCCGTGGAACTTGTCGAACGGGCCCTTGAACGCCACGCCGCCGATCTCGATGCCCAGACCGCTGGCGCCGAAGTTCTTCAGCTTGTCTTCGCCGGTCACGTAGATCTCGCGCGCGGTGACGTACTCGCTGAGGGTCGGGTTGATCAAGCCGCCGCGGCTGTCGACGTAGACATTGAAGCGCACATCGCCCAGGCGCTCGGTGTGCAGCGTGTGCTCGCCCGGCGCCAGGCTGACCGGGCGCGAGGCGTTGGGCGCCACCGGCAGGTCCTTGCCATCGATGCTGATGGCCAGCGGCGTGGCGGTCGGGTTGTCGATCTCGAAATCGACCTTGGACGAGCAGGCGGCCAGCACCAGGGCAGCGAAGCAAGGGAACAGCAGTTTCATGACGGTCTATCGTCCTTGACGGCAACAGCGGAAAAACGCAACGCGTGGGCCCGCCTCAGTTGGCCCACGGCGGGCTGTAGCGCACTTTCAGCGTGCGCACGGCCGGGTCGGCGCGCAGCGCTTCCATCAGCTTGGAGTCGATGCGCACCGCGCTCTGCCCGGACACGTCGAGCATGCCGGCCACGCCGCCCTGCGGGCCCTTCAGCAGCAGGTCCAGGCGCAGCGGCGTGCGCCCAGGGCGATGGCGGTCGAGGAGGGCATTGACGCGCTCCCAGACCGGGCGCTGCTGGCGCAGGTCCAGGCGCAGCGACAGGCGCGTGGCGTAGTTGGCGCAGACCTCATCGAAGTCCCAGCACTGGCGGATGCGCAGCGCATAGCCACCGTTGAACTCATCTTCGCGCAGGCCGCCCTTGACCACCAGGATGCGGTCCTTGGTCATCAGGTGGCCGAACTCGGCCATGGCATCGGAGAACGCGCTGCACTCGACGCGGCCGCGGCCATCCTCGAGCTGGATGAAGATCTGGCTTTCGCCCTTGCGGCGCACGCCGACCACCTGGCCGGCCAGCACGGTCGGCACTTCCGGGCGCCAGCGCTTCTCGCCGCCGTTGCCACCGCCGCCACCGCTGTTGCTGGAACTCCAGATCTTTTCCACCGAGCCCAGGTCGTTGCCGACCAGGTCGCGCACATCGTCGCGCCACGGGTCGAACGGATGCCCGCTGAGGTAGAAGCCCAGCGTGTCGCGCTCGCCGTTCAGGCGCTGCAGCAGCGGCCATTCCTCGGCTTCGACCAGGTCCAGCTGGATGGTCACCGTGCTCGGGTCGGGGCCGCCGAACAGCGAGTTCTGGCCCGAGGCACGCTCGCGCGCCATCTGGTCGGTGGCCTTGATCACCTCCGGCAGCTGCAGCATCAGCGAGGCGCGGTTGTGGCCCAGCTCGTCCAGCGCGCCGCAGTTGATCATCGCTTCCAGCGTGCGGCGGTTGAGCTTGGCCGAACCGACGCGGGTGCAGAAGTCGAGCAGATCCTTGTAGTCGCCGCCCTTCAGGCGCTCGTCCACCACCGCTTCGCAGGCACCCTGGCCGACGCCCTTGATCGCGCCCAGGCCGTACTGGATGGTGTCCGGCGTGACCGCTTCGAACATGAAGGCAGAGTGGTTCACCTTCGGCGGCAGCACGGTCAGGCCGAGGTTGCGCACTTCGTCCAGGAAACCGACCACCTTTTCGGTGTTGTCCAGGTCCGAGGACAGCGTGGCCGCCATGAACTCGGCCGGGTAA
>DOKO01000412.1 GCA_003510825.1 Stenotrophomonas sp. | reverse complement strand
CGTCAACGTCAACGTCAACAGCAGAAGCTGGCTATCCGTGGGATGGCGGGGTGGGTCCGGTTGAGGGGGACGCCGTGAACCCGTCCATGGGGGCTTGATCGCGGCATCCATGCCGCTCACACCCCCGCAACCGGACCCACCCCGCCTCCGACAATTTCCCGGTGGCCAGTAGATCCACGCCATGCGTGGATGCCGCCCGGTAGTGCCGGCCGCTGGCCGGCAACAGGTAAGCAAAGCAAAAGCAGGAAATCAGGCATCGAGAGCGCAGCGACCGGCGTTTGCCTTTGATCTTTTCTTTTGTCTTTCGTGGCTGGCGCGCGCAGGAACCTGTCAGTGGCCGGGCGGGTGGGTTGCGCAGGGGCGTGAGCCGCATGGATGCGGCGACCGAGCTTACATGGACGTACTTGCAGCGTCCCCTGTGCAGCCCATCCGCCCGGCCAGACGTCAGTAATCCCGCCGCACCCTGCGCCCAGCCACGAGGGGCTCAGCCGTTGGCTGCCGCAAACTCCGGACGCGTCAGGTTGTCCGCTTCGCCATCCGTGCACAGCACTTCGTCTTCGATGCGGATGCCACCATACGGACGGAAGAAGTCCACGCGGTCCCAGTTGACCGCATCTCCATGCCCGGCAGCCTTCACTTCGTCCAGCAGCATGTCGATGAAGTACAGGCCCGGTTCGATGGTCACCACCATGCCCGGTTCCAGCACGCGGGTCAGGCGCAGGTAGGGATGGCCGGCCGGGCGCTCGATGCGGCCGCCTTCCTCGCTGGCCGCGAAACCGGCCACGTCGTGCACCTGCAGGCCGATCAGGTGGCCGATGCCGTGCGGGAAGAACGCGGCGCTGACGCCGGTTTCCAGCGCGGTCTGCGGCGAGACCTTGATGACGCCGAAGTCCTTCAGCACGCCCATCAGCGAAAGATGCGCATCCACGTGCAGCTGCTTGTAGTCGAAGCCGGCACGCACCGCCGCGCACATCTGCTGCTGGGCCGCGTCCACGGCCTCGATCATCGCGGCGAATTCGTCGTGACCCTTGGCCGCGTAGGTACGGGTGATGTCGCTGGCGTAACCGTACGCGCTGGCGCCGGCATCGATCAGGAAGCTGCGCAGCGGCTGCGGTGCAGTGCGGCCCAGTTCGGTGTAATGCAGCACCGCGGCGTGTTCGTTCAGCGCAACGATGTTGCCGTACGGCAGCTCGTTGGCATCCTGGCCCACGGCCTGGCAGTAGGCCATGTGGATGTTGAACTCATCGGCGCCATTGCGGAACGCCGCCTCGGCAGCACGATGGCCGCGCACGCCCAGCACCTGCGCCTGGCGCATCAGTGCGACCTCGTACGGCGTCTTGTAGGCGCGGTGCCATTCCAGGTAATTCACCACCGGCGCCGGGTTGTTCGGCACGTAGGCACCCAGCGCGCTCTGCGGCTCGCCGAGGATCGCGCAGCGCGACGGATCGGCCGGCAGCAGGGCCAGCGCCTCTTCCGGCTTGCGGATGATGTGGATGTCGAAGTGCTCCACCCACCAGCCGCTGGGGGCGTCCGGCACCACGTGCCAGTAATCGAACGGCTGGTGGAAGATCACCGCCGGACGCTTGCCCGGGGTGAACACCACCCAGCTGTTGGGCACGCGGGTGAGCGGCAGCCACGCCTTGAACTGCGGGTTCACTGCGTACGGGTAATCGCGATCGTCGAACATCTGGTAGTGCAGGGTGCCGCTGGGCACCACCAGGTGGTCGAAGCCGCCGCGGGCCAGCGCCTGTTCGGCGCGTCGGCACAGCACGGCCAGGTGGTCGGAATACAGGGCGCCAGGGTCTTGCTGGATCATTGCGGTGGCTCGACACGGAAAACGGCCCTAGATTCTGCCGCATACCGCAAAAAACCGCTGTGCAGGAACCGGCAGTCAGCCTGTCGAAACCGGCGCCTCGTCGCTGTCCTCGCCGATCCAGGCACGCAGCAGCTGCCGATGTTCGCGCGACAGGGTGAGGAATCGGAAGCCGGCCCAGCTCTGCCCCGGGGCATGCGCCGGCTCGCTCCACAGCAGGTGCACGCCCACATCGATGGCCGCGCTGCGGCCGTCGCCCAGTGGCAGCGGGAAGCGCAGCTGGTACAGCGCGTCGTCGCGCAGCGGTTGGCTGGCCAGCATCAGCATGCCGGTTTCGGAAACATTGCCCAGCCGGCCCACCACGCTGTCGCGCATCTGGTCGGTGACCGGGACGAGGTCGGACACCTGGCGGCGGGGCGCGCGGCGAGTGTCCTGCGGCGGTAGCTGGCTCATGCGTCAGGCTCCTGGCGGCGACGACCGGCCAACGCGCGCAGGGCAGACAGGCTGGCCTGCCAGGCACGGTCGACCAGGCGGCCTTTTTCTTCGGTGACCAGCTGCGCCCGGCCGGCGGCCATCTGCCGGGCCAGCGTATCCAGGTCGGTCTCGCTGCTCTTCTGCCCGCGCGGATTGACGAACAGCACGTGGCCGGTCAGCAGGCTGTACCAGGACAGGCGCTGGCGGCGCACGCTGCCATCTTCGTCGGCGAGGTC
>DOKO01000452.1 GCA_003510825.1 Stenotrophomonas sp. | reverse complement strand
CGCGGCTGGGGCTGGTGGTAAACCTGCCACGTCCCGCGTGACGCAAAAGGCCGCCCTCGGGCGGCCTTTTTGTTGGTGCACCATCCACGGTGGGTGCCGACCGCCATCCACGGTGGGTGCCGACCGTTGGTCGGCACGGAAGCCATGGCTGCCGTTGTCTCAACGCCCCGGCGTACCGAAATGGCCCAACGGCGCACCGGCCAACAGGTGCATGTGGATGTGGAACACGGTCTGCCCGGCATCTTCGCGGCAGTTCATCACGATGCGGTAGCCATCCTCGGCAAAGCCTTCGCTGCGCGCATACGCGGCTGCCGCCAAAGCCAGCTTGCCGATCAGGTGCGCCTGCGACGGCTGCAGGTCGTCCAGGGTCGGGATGATCTCGTTCTTCGGAATGAACAGCACGTGCACCGGCGCCTGCGGTGCGATGTCCTTGAAGCCCAGCACCTCGTCATCCTCGTAGACGATGGTGGCCGGGATCTCGCGACGGATGATCTTGCTGAAGAGGGTTTCGGTGGTCATGGTCGGCCTCGGCGGGATGTCTTCCGCATTGTAGGCCGGCCACGCCACGCGCGGCCGCGGTCAGTCGCGGAATTCGCTGCGCGTCCCGAAGGCATGCGACAGCGTGCCGCGATCGACGTATTCCAGCTCACCGCCCAGCGGCAGGCCCTGCGCCAGCCGGCTCGGCTGCACCTGGCGCGCACGCGCAAGCTGGGCCAGGTAGTGCGCAGTCGCTTCGCCTTCAACGGTAGCGCTGGTGGCGATGATCAGCTCCTGCACTTCGCCCTGCGCCAGCCGCTGTTCCAGCTGCTCCAGACCCAGTTCGCGCGGGCCCACGCCATCGAGCGGCGACAGACGGCCCTGCAGCACGAAGTAGACGCCGCGGAAGCCGGTGGCATTCTCGATGGCCAGGCGATCGGCCGGTGATTCGACCACGCACAGCTGGCTGCGCTCGCGACTGTTGTTGGCACAGGTCGGGCACAGCTCGGTTTCGCTGAAATCGCGGCACTGCGCGCAATGGCCGATGCGTTCGACCGCCAGCGCCAGCGCCTCGGCCAACCGCTGCCCACCTTCGCGCTCGCGTTCGAGCAGGTGGTAGGCCATGCGCTGCGCGGTCTTCTGGCCAACGCCAGGCAGCACCCGCAGTGCATCGATCAGTTGTTCAAGCAGGGGTGCGGACACGGCGGCAGGCTTTGTAGAGTCGAGCCATGCTCGACTGAAGGTTGGAACGGTCGAACATGGCTCGACTCTACGCAGTCGATGGCACCCGCTTGCACGGGTGCCACGCTGAACATCAGAACGGCAGCTTCATGCCCGGCGGCAGCTGCATGCCGGCGGTGGCCGAACCCATCTTCGACTTCGACTCGGCATCGATCTTGTTCGAGGCGTCGTTGAAGGCCGCGGCGATCAGGTCTTCCAGCATTTCCGGGTCGCTGGTCAGCGACGGATCGATGCGCACCTTGCGGCATTCCTTGGCGCCGGTCAGGGTCACGCTGACCATGCCGCCACCGGCGCTGCCGGTCACTTCGATCTTGGCGATTTCTTCCTGGGCCTTCTGCAGGTTTTCCTGCATCTTCTGGGCCTGCTGCATCAGTTGGGCGATGTTGCCGCGCATAGTGTCTTACTCGTCAAAAGAACGGATGGAATCGGAAACAACCCGGGCGCCATGCTGCTGGATCAGCAGCTGCACTTCCGGATCGTCCATGAAGATGGCCTCGGCGGCCTGTTGCCGCTCGCCACGCTGGCGGTCGGCACGCTGGTGCAGGGTCTCGGCCGGGACCTGCTCGGTTTCCACGGTCTCGACCACGATCCTCGGCGCCTGGCCCAGGGCCTTTTCCAGCATGTCGCCCAGGGCGGACAGCGCGCGTTCGGAACGCAGGTACTCAAATCCGGGCGAAAGGCCCAGTTTCAAGGTGCCGCCCTGGCAGCTGATGAAGGCCGCATTGGCCGCCAGCTGCCGTGAAGGACCGCTGAGGCCGCTGTTGGCCACCAGGTCCAGCCAGTCTTCGGCGCTGGCCAGATCGGAGATGCTGACCTGATCCGCGGTCGGCACCGGCGTTGCCACCGGCGCGGCCGGGGCGATCTCAATGCCCTCGGCATGGAACGGGCGTTCCGGTTCGGCGGCCACCGCAACCGGGGCCGGCGGTTCCTGCCACGGGGCGACCATGGCTGCTTCCGGGGTCGCCATCACGACCGGTGCATCCATTTCCGCCGCCAGCGCCTGGTCACGGGCCTCGGCTTCATCGGTGGCCCACGGCGGCAGGTCGTCGGCCGCAGTCTCCTGCGGCGCCGCTTCGGCCTTCACCGGCGGCGGCGTCACGGGTTCTTCCACCGGAACCGGCTCAGGCTCCGGGGTCGGCTCCGGCTCCGGTTGCGGGGCCGGCTCAGGTTCGGGTTCGGGCTCGCGCGGCGCGGCCTGCATCGGGGCAGCCACGTCAGCCACCGCTGCTGGGCTCGCCGCAGCGGCTGCGGCTACAGGTGCGCCGTCGTTGCTGCCGGCACCCGATCGGA
>DOKO01000454.1 GCA_003510825.1 Stenotrophomonas sp. | reverse complement strand
TCCGATCTGGTTCCAGGGTGGCATGGCGGGTGTCGATGAAGCGCGGCCGCAGGTTGCTGCCGGCCAGCAGGCGGCTCAGCGCGTGGGTGTCATCGAAATTGCCCTGCAGGGCGGGCGCCATCTGGCCAGCGGGGAGTGCGGTGGCCATCACCAGGTCCACGCCGGTGAGGCGGCTGTAGGCATCCAGTGCGCGGGCCAGAGGCTGCGCGGGCAGATCGTAGTGGCGCGTCGCAGCCTGTGCGCGGGCGGGTGCGGGCAGCAGCGGCAGGGCGCCGGCACACGCCAGCGACAGGACAAGAACAAGGGGGCGGTGGCACAGCATCGAAGGCTCCAGGGGATGACGCGGGGCGTCGTTCACCTGGGTAGACGCGGCGATGGGGCCGATGTCAGGGTGCATCGCGCGGCTCGCCGTGCGGCGCCATCCAGACCTGCATGCCAGCGGGCAGGCGCAGCACGCGCACGTGCAGCTGCGTGGCGAGCTGGTCACGGCTTTCGGCAGCGCCGTCGGCACTGCCGAGCACGCTGACCGGCTGCTGCCGGAGTGCGCTGCCGATGATCCAGGTGTGGCCGCCGTGCCAGGCATCCAGCCCCTGCGCGACCGTGGCCAGCGGCGCGGAGACCCAGTGCAGGCGCCGCTCGCGCCAGGCCAGTGCACCGCTTTCCATGTCGGTGGCCTCGGTCGTGCCGTTACCATCAAAGCGCATCTGCTGGCCCTGCTGGGCTTCGGCATGGCCCGGGCCGCTGTCCACCTGCACGGTGTGCTCGGTGACGACGACCCTGCTGGCGTGTTCCCCGACGGCGACATCAAAGGCGGTGCCCAGCGCGGTGACCGTGCCGTGCGGCGTGTGTACCTGGAATGGCCTGGCGGCGTCGGCAGCGACCTTGAACCACGCCTGGCCCTGCTGCAGCTGCAGCTGGCGACGCTTCCCATCGATGCGGACGTGGATCTCGCTGCCGGGCGCCAGCTGCAGCTGCGAGCCATCAGGCAGGGTTTCCTCGCGGATCTGGCCCGCAGCCGTGCGTACGACCTGTGCCGGGGGCGGGGTCACGTGGCGGCTGTACAGCCCCAGCGCGCACAGCAGCAGCACTGCGACGCCGGCGTCGCGCAGGCGCCGGCGGTGCTGCCGCTGCTGCTGCCGCTGCACGCTGGGCAGGCACGTGCCGGCCTGCCACAGCGCCTGCAGGTGCTGGTACTGCGCGGCATGGCGCGGATCGGCCGCGATCCAGCGGGCGAACGCGTTCTCGTCGCGGTGGCCGTCATGGCCGTCCAGCCACCAGCGGGCGGCTTCCTGGGCGATGGCGTCGTGGCTCACGCCTGCGGTACCTGCTGCACGGCGACCAGTGCACGCAGCAGGTGGCCGTGCGCGGTCTGCCGGGTGATGCCGAGCAGGCGGCCGATCTCGGCCAGCTCCCTCTGTTCCACCCGCGCCAGCAGGAATACCTGGCGCGAACGTGCAGGCAGGGCGGCGATGACCGCGTCGAGATGGCGCAGCTGTTCGGCGTCCAGCAGGCGTTGTTCGGGCAGCGGTGCGGGGTCGGCGATGGCCAGCAGCTGGGCGTCGTCCAGCACATCTTCGCGGCGGCGCGCGCGCTGCCGGTAGTGGTCGGCGATCAGGTTGTGGGCGACGCGGTACAGATAGGCGCGACCGTTGCCCAGCAGTCCGCTGGCCGCGACCTTGACGACGCGCAGCCAGGTTTCCTGGACGACGTCATCGGCGTCGCTGCGTTGCGGGAGTTTGCGGCGGACGTGGGCATGCAGCGGCCGGTAATGGGCTGCGCACAGATGCGCGACATCCGTCTGTTCGACAGGCGTGGACACAAGGCGGGCGGGGGCAGGGTGGAGGAACAGCCCGCGGCGGCAAGGGCAGCGGCTGCACCTTACAGTAAAAGAGAAGCATTTGCATTAGCGGCGTCGTCGGGATCAGGCTGCGGTGGACGTTGCGGGGTGGCGCGAACCATGACGCGAAGGGACAGCCTGTTTGCGATTCCAGATTTTGGAAGCCTGGTCTGTCTCATCAATCTGGGCTGCGCTAGATTGGGCGTCAGTCCAGCCATGGGGGTCCGCATGTACCGAGCTCTCCGCCGTCTAGCACGACGTACGGTCAATGCCGTCCGCCCCTACGCCTTTCCCTCAATGACACCATCGGCCGACAAGCCGATCTGCAATGTCTGCGGCTTCCGCCTGTTGGCATCGCGCGAAGTGATTTCCGCGAGGGAGATGCGGAGCTGCCTTGCCTGCGGGTCGACACTTCGCTTCCGTGCTCTCATGTCTGCACTTCAGACCGAACTGGATGGTTCCGGCAGGATCAGAATACTGGAGCGGATGGCCAGGCGCGGAAGCATAAGAGGTATCGGAATGAGCGATGCCGACGTCTATGCGGCGGCCCTGGAGAGAACGTTCAACTACAACAACACGTTCTTCCACATGCAGCCAGTGCTGGATATTCGCGCGCCCGCCCAGCAGCACCTTGGGCGATACGACTTTGTGGTCAGTTCGGATGTGTTGGAGCACGTGGATGGCCCCTGCGTCAACGCACTGCGCAATCTGCGTGCGCTTCTCAAGCCTGGTGGGCTCCTGGCGCTTACCGTTCCTTATGGATTTCATGACACCACGATCGAGCATTTTCCCGAGCTTCACGAGTACTGGATAGAAGGGGAGGGGGCGAATCGGGTTCTTGTGAACATCACTCAATCTGGTGTGGAACAGCGGTTCTCCGATCTCTGCTTTCACGGCGGGGATGGGTCAACCCTGGAACTCAGAATCTATGCGTATGCGGATCTGGAGAGATGGCTGGCGGACGTTGGCTTTGTCGACATCAAGCTGCATAGCAACGAGCATCCGCAGTGGGGAATCATCCACCAGGACCACTTGGGCTTGCCGATCACGGCGCGGGCTGGCTAGTTCTCCGCGGCGGTTCAGAGCGGCTTGTACTGGATCTGCGCCGCCAGCACGCGCAGGCCGTCGGCGCCGCTGGACAGGATGCGTTCCTCGCCGACGCCCTTCAGGCGCTGCAGCAGGAAGCCATCTTCGGCGGGCAGGCGCGCGGCGAGGGCGTCCAAATGCTGCAGGGCACCCGGGCCCTCGCAGTCGAACTGCCCCCAGTACTGGCCGTGGCGATGGATGGTCAGGCGGTAATGCATCACGGGTTCTCCGGCAGGTGCTGCAGCCACTGCGCGAACATGGCGTTGGCTGCAGCGGCCAGCGGCGCGCCGTAGCGACGGGCCTGCGCGCGCAGGTCGTTGGGATCGATGCCGGCCTGGGCCAGCTCCAGGGTATGGCCGATCAGCCAGCGCTCGAACTGGTGCGCGTCCAGTTCCGGATGGCATTGCAGGGCGAGGGCATGGCGGCCGACAGCAAAGGCCTGGTGGCGGCAGGCCGGCGTGCTGGCCAGGCGCTGCGCACCGTCGGGCAGCTCGAAGGCTTCGCCATGCCAGTGCAGTACCGGAATGCCCTGCAAGGCCTGCAACGGGGAGCGCTGGCCGTCTTCGGTGAGCAGCAGCGGCGCAAAGCCGATCTCCTTGCCGCCGCTGGCCGCGACCGTTGCGCCCAGGGCGCGCGCCATCAGCTGCGCGCCCAGGCAGATGCCCAGCGTCGGCCGCTGCTGCTGCAGGCGGTGGTGCAGCAGGGCGATGCTGTCGGCCAGGAACGGATAGAGCGCTGTGTCATTGACGCTGATCGGGCCGCCCAGGACCACCAGCAGGTCGGCCGCTTCGGCGGGCGCGAGCGGATCGACGCCGGCCTGCAGGACCTGCACGGTCCAGCCCTGCGCGAGCAGCAGGGGTTGCAGCGTGCCCAGGTCTTCGAAGGCAACGTGCTGCAGCACCACGGCGTGCTTGCGGGCAGCGGCCGTCATGCCGGTTCCCCTGCGCTGGGCCAGTAGAAGCTGTCCGGCGTCGCGCGCGCGCCGAAGATCGCCTGGCCGACACGGACCACGGTGGCACCTTCTTCGATGGCGACCTCGAAATCGCCGGACATGCCCATCGACAGCTGCGACAGGTCGATGCCCGCCGGTGCGCTGTGCTGCAGCTGGTCGCGCAGATCGTGCAGGCGCACGAAGCAGGCGCGCACGCGCTCGACCTCGGGGGTGAAGATCGCCAGGGTCATCAGCCCGCGCACGCGCAGGCGGTCGAAGGCGGGCAGCTGCTGCACGAAGGCAGCCACGGCGTCGGGCTCCAGACCATATTTGCTGGGCTCGGCCGAGGTGTTGACCTGCACGAACACGTCCAGAACGCGGTCTTCAAGCTGCAGCCGCTGCTGCAGGGCCTCGGCCACGCGCAGGCTGTCCAGGGCCTGGAATTCGCTGGCGAAGCGGGCGACATGGCGGGCCTTGTTGGTCTGCAGGTGGCCGATGACCGACCAGTGCACGCCGAGGTCGGCCATGGATTCCGCTTTGCGCTGGGCTTCCTGCACCTTGTTCTCGCCCAGTTCGTGGCAACCGGCGGCCACGGCCATGCGGATGCGCGCCTCGTCGACGGTCTTGCTGACCGGCAACAGGCGCACGCTGGCCGGGTCGCGGCCGGCGCGCATGCAGGCATCGGCGATGCGCTGGCGCACGGTGACCAGGTTGGCAGCGATCTGTTCGACGGACTGGGCGACGGGCCAGTCGGCGGCGGCTAGGGGCATGGGGGACCTCCGGTGCGGGGTGGCCAGGGTGGGATACACTGGCACAGGACAAGGCTTAGTTTGGCATAGGACAAAATGAAAATCACCGG
>DOKO01000242.1:4407-4561 GCA_003510825.1 Stenotrophomonas sp. | reverse complement strand
GCGCACCGTCGCCGCTGACGTGACCACCGAGGCCGGGCGCACGCGGGCGCTGGCCGCCTGCCCGCAGGTCGACATCCTGGTGACCAACGCCGGTGGCCCGCCGCCGGGCGACTTCCGCACGTTCGAGCGCGACGACTGGATCGCCGCGCTGGAT
>DOKO01000242.1:0-4173 GCA_003510825.1 Stenotrophomonas sp. | reverse complement strand
GACTGGATCGCCGCGCTGGATGCCAACATGCTGGCCCCCATCGCGCTGATCCGCGCCACGGTGGACGCGATGATCGCGCGCGGCTTCGGCCGCATCGTCAACATCACCTCGTCCTCGGTGAAGGCGCCGATCGACACGCTGGCGCTGTCCAACGGCGCGCGCAGCGGCCTCACCGGCTTCGTCGCCGGGCTGGCGCGGCGCACGGTCGGCCACAACGTCACGATCAACAACCTGCTGCCCGGCCAGTTCGACACCGACCGCCTGCGCGCCAACTTCGCCCACGCTGCGGGCCAGGACGGCGACGTGCAGGCGGTGGCCGACCGCCGCCGCCAGCAGATTCCCGCCGGCCGCTTCGGCACGCCGGACGAATTCGGCGCCGCCTGCGCCTTCCTGTGCAGTGCACAGGCCGGTTACCTCACCGGGCAGAACCTGCTGATCGACGGCGGCGCCTACCCCGGTACGTTCTAAGAGACTTCCGCAATGCCGTCCCACTTCGATGCCCGCCACGTCCGCCGCGCGTTCGCCCGCGCCGCCAACAGCTATGACGCCGCCGCTGCCCTGCAGCGCGAGGTGCAGTCGCGGCTGATCGAATCGCTGGACTACCTGGAAGCGCGCAAGCCCGAGGTGGTGCTGGACATTGGTGCGGGCACCGGCCACGCCAGCGCGCTGATGAAGAAGCGCTGGCCGAAGGCGCAGGTGATCGCGATGGACGTGGCCCTGCCGATGCTGGACCAGGCCAAGCGCCAGGCCGGCTGGTGGAAGCCGTTCCAGCGCCTGTGCGGCGATGCCGCCGCGCTGCCGCTGGCCGACAACAGCGTCGATGTGATCTTCAGCAACCTGTGCCTGCAGTGGCTGGACGACCTGCCAGCGGTGTTCGCCGGTTTCCGTCGCGTGCTCAAGCCCGGTGGCCTGCTGCTGTGCTCCACCTTCGGCCCGGAAACGCTGGTGGAACTCAACGAGGCGTTCGCCGCCGCCGATGACCGCCCGCATGTCAGCCGCTTCGCGCAGATCGCCCAGTTCGGCGATGCGTTGATGATGGCCGGCTTCCGTGATCCGGTGCTGGACCGCGACCTGTTCACCCTGACCTACGATGACCTGCCGGCGCTGATGCGCGAGCTGCGCGCGATGGGCGCGACCAATGCACGGGTGGACCGCCGCCACACGCTGACCGGCCGCGGCCGATTTGCCGCTGCTGCAGCCGCGTACGAACCGATGCGGCGTGCCGACGGCAAGCTGCCCAGCAGCTGGGAAGTGATCTACGCCCACGCATGGGCGCCGGACCCGGGCGCGCCGATCCGCGAAGGCGGGCATGACATCGCCTCGGTGCCGGTGTCGGCCATCCCGATCCGCCGCAAGCAGCCCTGATCGAAAGCCGCCGGGCATGGCCCGGCGCTACCGGACGCGAGCGCGTCAGGGCCTTTCCCGCGATCCCCCAGCCCAGGAGCCCCCTTGTTGTTCAAGGGGGCGCGCCGACAGGCGCGGGGATAAGGAGAAATGCGCGGGCAATTCTGCCTGAGCCGGGGAGTGGGACCATGGTCTATTTGGGACCTCGGCCCCGGCTCAGGCATAATTGCGGGTGAAACTTCCTTAGCGCCGGCGTTTCCGGGCACGTCCGGACGGCGTATTCCCCCCTGTTCGGAACATCGATCAATGACGCAGAAAATTACGGTCATCCGCGGCGACGGCATCGGCCCGGAAATCATGGACGCTACCCTGTTCGTCCTCGACCAGCTCAACGCTGGCCTGGAGTACGAAGATGCGGACGCCGGCCTGGTGGCCCTGGAAAAGCACGGCGACCTGATGCCGGCAGTGACCCTGGAATCGATCGCGCGCAACAAGGTCGCGCTGAAGAGCCCGCTGACCACCCCGGTCGGTGGTGGCTTCACCTCGATCAACGTCAGCCTGCGCCGCCACTTCGACCTGTACGCCAACGTGCGTCCGGCCCACACCTTCCCGAACACCAAGTCGCGTTTCAACAACGTCGACCTGATCACCGTTCGTGAGAACACCGAAGGTGCGTACCTGGCTGAAGGCCAGGAAGTCTCGGCTGATGGCGAGACCGCCTTCTCCGGCACCCGCATCACCCGCAAGGGCTCCGAGCGCATCGTGCGCTACGCCTTCGAGCTGGCCCGCAGCGTCGGCCGCAAGAAGGTCACCGCCGTGCACAAGGCCAACATCATCAAGTCGACCTCGGGCCTGTTCCTGAACGTCGCCCGTGAAGTGGCCGCGCAGTACCCGGACATCGAGTTCCAGGAAATGATCGTCGACAACTGCTGCATGCAGCTGGTGATGCGTCCGGAACAGTTCGACGTGATCGTGACCACCAACCTGTTCGGCGACATCATCTCCGACCTGTGCGCCGGCCTCGTCGGCGGCCTGGGCCTGGCCCCGGGTGCCAACATCGGCAAGGACGCGGCGATCTTCGAAGCCGTGCACGGCACCGCGCCGGACATCGCCGGCCAGGGCAAGGCCAACCCGTGCGCGCTGCTGCTGGCAGCTGCACAGATGCTGGACCATGTCGGCCAGCCGGAAAACGCCGAGCGCCTGCGCAAGGCCATCGTGGCCACCATGGAAGCCAAGGACTCGCTGACCGGCGACCTCGGCGGCACCGGTACCACCATGAGCTTCGCCCAGGCCATCGCCAGCCGCCTGTAAGCGGCCGGCGTTCCCGCTGGAGATCGCCCCGGGCGATGTCCAGCCGGGGGGCACAGCGTTGAAGACGGGCCGTCCTTGTACGGCCCGTCCGCGTTTTCAATCGTGGGTTTTCACCGACAGGATGTTTCCAGATGCCTGAGGCGGCCGTGTGGGTCGTGGCGGCCGTTGCCGTCTATGCCATCGGCGTGGCGATCTACGCCATCTTCTACTGGCCGTGGTCCCGCGCCCAGCGTGCGCTGCGCCGCCTGCGCAGGCATGGAGTGCCCCTCCGCAGCCTGCGCGTGAGCGAGGCGCGCGTCCTGCAGTTGATCGAGTTTCCTGCAGGGTTGCCGGTGTATCTGCTTGAAGGCAGCTGCGCGGCGTTCGTTGTCAGGGGCAAATCCCCTCCGGCCCAGCATGTGCAGATGCTGGCCGGCGTGCCGGTGAAGTACCCGGCGGGCCTTGCAGGTGCCGCGCGCGCGGGCAGCAATACCGCCGAAGTGGTGCTGGGGCGCGACCACGCGATGGTCGTGCGGCTCAATGGGGTCAAGCTGGCCTCGTAGCGTCGAGCATGGCTCGACTACGCAGGAGCAGTCGAGCATGGCTCGACTCTACAAAAACCATTTGTGCGTGAATCGCACAGATCATGTGCCACGAAGCCGCTGGTTCGTGCGCCGTACGCTCCGCATCCTGTGCACACTTTCCACCGCACAGGAGTCGCCCCATGAACTTTTCCGCCTTCGGCCTGGCCAGCCTGATCGGCATGGCCGCCGCCGCGCCGGTCGCCGCTGCCGAGCCGGCCCATCCCACCATCCGCCACATGGCCGGTGCACCGTCGGTCACCGCGCTGGACGCCGCGAAGACCGCCGTGCTGGTCATCGATTTCCAGAATGAATACTTCGACGCCAGCGCTGCGCCGGGCTTCGCCGGTGGCCGCATGGTCATTCCCGATGGCGTGGCCGCGCTGCGCCAGGCCAAGCGCGTGGTGCAGTTCGCCGATGCCAACGGCATCCGCGTGATCCACGTCCAGCACGTGCTGCCGGCCGGCGCGCCGCTGTTCGCGCAGGGCAGTGTCAATGCCGCCTTCCATCGCGACCTGCAGCCGCGCCAGGGCGAGACCGTGGTGCAGAAGGACAACGTCAGCGTGTTCGCCGGTGCCTCGGCTGCGGTGCTGGACAAGGTGTTGAAGGACGCTGGCATCGACACCCTGCTGGTGACCGGCCTGCAGACCCATGCCTGCGTGGTCGGTGCTGCCCGCGATGCAGCCGCCGCACCGCGCGGCTACCGCGTGATCGTGGCCGGTGATGCCTCCGCCAGCCGCGACCTGGACCTGGCCGGCGGCCAGCGCATCGGTCACCGCGCGCTGCACGAAGCCTCGCTGGCGCAGATCGAAGATGCCTTCGGTGAAGTGATCAGCACCGAGGCGATGCTGGCGCTGCCGGTGCGCAAGGCCGGCGACGGCGCTTGATAAGCTGGCGGGGCCCGCAGATCGCGGGCTCCGCTTCCGGGAGCTGCCTTCGATGGATCACTTCGCCGCCC
>DOKO01000243.1 GCA_003510825.1 Stenotrophomonas sp. | reverse complement strand
CCATGCGGCTCACACCCCGCAAACCCACAGTGCCCCGCCTTCGACAGATTTCTGCGGGCTGTTGGAACGGCACGGGGTCAGATCCCTTTGCGCAGCAAAGGGCTCTGACCCCACCGGTTGTGGCTTACCACTCCGGCAGTTTTTCCGGCAGCAGGGCGCGGATCGGGCCGCCGTCGGGGCTGGCGGCCAGCTTCTCGGCTTCGGCGATCGGGATGTCCACCTGCAGCAGCCAGCCGTCTTCGTCGACCGCTTCGCTGCGGATCACTTCCAGCTGGTGCAGGCGCGCGCGCAGGCGGCCGGCGCTGGGCGGCAGGCGCAGTTCGCCACTGACGTGCTGCAGGCCCAGGCGTTTGCCCAGCACGCTCTGCAGCAGTTCCAGGCCTTCGCCGTCGCGGGCCGAGATCCAGACCCGCTCGCGGCGCGAGGGATCAGGGATACCGTCCTGGCCGTCGTGGCGCACTTCGGCACCCTCGATGCGGTCGATCTTGTTGAACACCAGCAGCTGCGGCAGGTCACCGGCACCGACGGCGGTCAGGACCTCGTCGACCTGGGCGATGCGCTCCTCGCGGTGCGGATCGGCGGCGTCGACCAGATGCAGCAGGAAGTCGGCCTCGCGCGCTTCGGACAGGGTCGAACGGAACGCGGCGACCAGGTCATGCGGCAGGTCGCGCACGAAGCCCACGGTATCAGCCAGCACCACGCTGCCACCAGGCACGGCGATGCGGCGCACCGTCGGGTCCAGGGTGGCAAACAGCTGGTCGGCGGCGTACGCCTCGGCGCCGGTCAGGGCATTGAACAGGGTCGACTTGCCGGCGTTGGTATAGCCGACCAGGGCCACGCGCGGCAGCTCACTGCGCAGGCGTGCGCGGCGCATCTGGGTGCGCTGCGTTTCAACCTTTTCCAGCCGCTTCTGCAGCTGCTCCACCCGCTTCTGCAGCAGGCGACGGTCGGTTTCCAGCTGGGTTTCACCCGGGCCGCGCAGGCCGATCGAACCACCGCGCTGACGCTCCAGATGGGTCCAGCCGCGCACCAGCCGCGTGGCCATGTGGCGCAGCTGCGCCAGCTCGACCTGCAGTTTGCCTTCGTGGCTGTGCGCACGCTGGGCGAAGATGTCCAGGATCAGGCCGGTACGGTCGATCACCCGGCGCTGCAGGAAACGTTCCAGGTTGCGCTCCTGGCCCGGGCTCAACGAATGGTTGACCAGCACCAGATCCGCGCCGGTCGCGTCAGCGGCGGCCTTGATCTCGTCCAGCTTGCCGCTGCCGATCAGGGTCGACGGGTTGGGACGGTCCAGGCGCGCGGTGATGGTGGCGGCGATGCTGGCCCCTGCCGAGCGGGCCAGATCTCCGAACTCTTCCAGCACGTCTTCTTCCAGCTTGCCGAAATGGGGCTGGATCAACAGGGCGTTTTCGCCCTTTTTCGAGCGGTCAAACATTCACCGCTCCGGAATTACTCGTCTGCTTCATCACCCGCCTGACCATCATTTTCACCTGACTGCACGTAGCCACCACCCGGCCCGACCTTCACGTTACGCGCCGGCACCACGGTGGAAATGGCGTGCTTGTAGACCATCTGGCTGACGGTGTTGCGCAGCAGGACCACGAACTGATCGAACGATTCGATCGTGCCCTGCAGCTTGATGCCGTTGACCAGGTACACCGAAACCGGCACGCGTTCGCGCCGCAGTGCGTTCAAGAAAGGATCCTGCAGCGATTGCCCCTTGGACATTGCTAACTCCTGATTATTGTTCTTATTGGGTTGCCGGCGGATGCCGCGGCCCCCGAGCCGCCCGCCGACCCATGATGGTACACGGCCGGCGGCGGTTCAGCGTGCGACGAAGGTCGACACCGCGCCGGACAGGCGCTCGTGGTCGATATGGGGGTCGAACCAGCGGGCATCAAGCTCGCCACGCAGCCAGGTCAGCTGGCGCTTGGCCAGCTGCCGGGTGGCGAAAATGGCCTTGTCACGGAAGCGGGCGGCGTCGCTCTGCCCGTCCAGGAATTCCCAGGCCTGGCGGTAGCCGACCGCGCGCACCGCCGGCAGGTCCAGCGGCGCGGGCACGGCCGCCATCTGTGGCAGTGCCCGCAGGGCGCGCACCTCGTCCAGGAAGCCCTGCCCGAGCATGACGTCGAAGCGGGCCTCGATGCGCTGGTGCAGCACGGCCCGGTCGCGCGGGGCCAGGATCAGCTTCAGCGTCCGCACCGGCAACGGCGCCACACCGGGCCGGCGCTGCCATTCAGTGATCGGGGTGCCGGTCAGCCGGTAGACCTCCAGCGCCCGCTGGATGCGCTGCGGGTCGGTGGCGTGGATGCGCGCGGCAGCGGCCGGGTCGACCCGGGCCAGTTCGGCATGCAGGGCGGCCCAGCTACGCTCGGCCGCCTCGGCACTGAGTACTTCGCGCATGGCCGGGTCGGCCTCGGGCATCGGCGACAGCCCCTGCAGCAGGGCGCGGAAGTACAGTCCCGTGCCGCCCGCCAGGATCGGGGTCTTGCCGCGGGCGACGATGTCGGCAACCACCCGGCCGGCATCGGCGGCGAACTCGGCTGCCGAATAGGTCTGCCAGGGATCACGCAGGTCCAGCAGATGGTGCGGCGCCTGCGCGCGCTCGGCGGCGTCGGGCTTGGCAGAACCGATGTCCAGGCCGCGATAGACCAGCGCCGAATCGACGCTGACGATCTCACCGTCCAACTCCTGGGCCAAGCGGATCGCCGTGGCGGTCTTGCCACTGGCGGTCGGGCCCATCACCGCGATCGCCAGCGGACGCTGGTCGACAGCCATCAGTCTTCGTCCGGCCAGCGGATCGACGGAGCAGCATCGACGCGGGGTGCGGGCACCGCGTCCACGGCCTCCCAGATCTTCAGGGCATCGACCGTGGCGGCCACGTCATGCACACGCACGATACGGGCGCCGCGCTGCACGGCGATCAGGTGCGCCGCCACCGACGCGGCCACGCGTTCGGTCGCCACCTCGCGGCCGGTCAGCTCGCCCAGGCTGCGCTTGCGCGACAGGCCGGCCAGCATCGGCACGCCCAGCTCAAGGAAGCGCTCGGAACGGGCCAGCAGGGTCATGTTGTGCGCCGTGGTCTTGCCGAAGCCGAAGCCCAGGTCGATCAGCAGGTTCTTCTTGGCGATGCCGGCCATTTCGGCAGCAAACAGGCGCTGCACGAGGAAACCATGAACCTCGGCCACCACGTCGTCGTAATGCGGGTCGGCCTGCATGTGGCCGGGTTCGCCCTGCATGTGCATCAGCACCACCGGCACCCCGGTATCGGCGGCCGCGTCCAGCGCGCCCTCCTGACGCAGGCCGAAGATGTCGTTGATCATGCCGGCGCCCGCCGCCACTGCCGCGCGCATCACCTCCGGCTTGAAGGTGTCGATGCTGATCGGCACGGTGGTGCGGGCCGAAAGCTGTTCGATCACCGGCAGCACGCGCTGCAGTTCTTCTTCCACCGACACCGGCGCGGCACCCGGGCGGGTCGACTCGCCACCGATATCGAGCAGGTCGGCGCCCTCCTCCACCAGCTTCAGGCCGTGGGCCACGGCCGCGTCGGTGCTGTCGTGCGCGCCACCATCGGAGAACGAATCCGGGGTGACATTGACGATGCCCATGACCCGGGCGCGGTCCAGGCGCAGGATGCGGCCGGCGCAGTCGAGCTGGGGGGAGATATCGAACATGGGCAATCCTGCGGGCAACGGCGTTTAGTTTAGTTCGGCAGGGCTGCGCCCTGCACCCGCAGAGGCAACGGCAACGGCCGAAGCAAGAGCAACAGCAACAGCTGGCTATCCGTGGGTTGGCGGGGTGGGTCCGGTTGAGGGGGACGC
>DOKO01000193.1:428-7109 GCA_003510825.1 Stenotrophomonas sp. | reverse complement strand
GCTGCAGCAGGCGCACGCCCATCCGTGCTTCCAGCGCGCGCACGCTCTGCGACAGCGCCGAGGTCGACACACCCAGCGCATCGGCGGCGCGGGTGAAGCTGGCATGCTCGGCGACGTGGACGAAGGCGACCACGGCCGTGAGCGGGGCGGAAGCATCCATTGTGAAGCCAGCCTTCAAGGTGAGTCAGGTTGTACGCAGTTTATCCACATGATCGACAGGAGGAAGCTAAGTCCCACGCCGCCGCCCATCCGGGCGAGGCGCTTCCCCCAAGGAGATCCGCATGAAGACCCGTACCCTCGGCCCCGCCGGCCCTACCGTGTCCGCCCTCGGCCTGGGCTGCATGGGCATGAGCGCCTATTACGGCGGCCGCAGCAGTGAGGAGGACGCCATTGCCGTCATCCAGCACGCGCTGGACCGTGGCCTGACCCTGCTCGACACCGCCGATGTGTATGGCCCGCACACCAACGAAGTGCTGGTCGGCCGCGCGATTGCCGGCCGCCGCAACCAGGTGTTCCTGGCCAGCAAGTTCGGCATCGGCCTGGACCCTTCCGACCCGCAGGCGCGGCAGGTCAACGGCCACCCGGACTATGTGCAGGCCGCCTGCGAGGCCAGCCTGCGCCGCCTGGGCGTGGACCATATCGACCTGTATTACCAGCACCGCGTCGACCCGACCGTGCCAATCGAGGACACCGTGGGTGCGATGGCGCGCCTGGTGGAACAGGGCAAAGTGCGCTGGCTGGGCCTGTCCGAGGCCTCGGCGGCCACCCTGCGCCGGGCGCATGCGGTGCACCCGATCACCGCCGTGCAGAGCGAGTACTCGCTGTGGTCGCGCGAGCCGGAACAGAACGGGGTGCTGGCCACCACGGCGGAACTGGGCATCGGCTTCGTGCCGTACTCGCCGCTGGGCCGTGGCTTCCTGACCGGCGCCATCCGCAGCCCGGATGATTTCGAGGCCGACGATTACCGGCGTACCTCGCCGCGCTTCGAAGGCGCGAACTTCCAGCGCAACCTGGCGCTGGTGGACACCGTGCAGGCGCTGGCCGCCGAACGCGGCATCGCCGCCTCGCAGCTGGCCCTGGCCTGGGTGCTGTCGCGTGGCGAGCACATCGTGCCGATCCCGGGCACGACGCGGCAGGCACGGCTGGACGAGAACCTTGGCGCGCTGCAGGTCGAACTGGATGCGGCCACGCTGGACGCGCTGGATGCGGCCTTCCCGCTGAATGCCGCGGCCGGGGAGCGCTATTCGGTCAGTGGCATGGCCAACATCGAGTCGTAGCCGCCGGATTGTGCCGATTCCGGCAGCCTGGTCGGGGCGCAGCGCGCGCCCGGCCAGGCATGACCCCCGTCAGTGGTAATGCTGCGCTGCGTTCGGTCACACTCGGGGACTTGTCGTTCCAAGTCATCCCCTTCCGAGGCCTGCATGTCCCTGCTCCGGCGCAAGTCGCTAGATTCCGTCACTGTCCATGAAGCCGGTCGGCGCCTGGTGCCGACCCTCAGCTGGCCGCACCTGATCGCCCTGGGCATCGGTGCCATCGTCGGCACCGGCATCTACACGCTCATCGGCGTCGGCGCCAACCTGGCCGGTCCTGCAGTGCTGATCTCCTTCGCCATCGCCGGTGCGGTCTGCGCCTGTGCGGCGCTGTCCTATGCCGAGCTGTCGACGATGATGCCGGCCGCCGGCAGCGCCTACACCTACAGCTACAGCGCGCTCGGCGAGGTGTTCGCCTGGGTGGTGGGCTGGAGCCTGATCCTCGAATACTCGCTGGTGGTCAGTACAGTGGCGGTCGGCTGGTCCGGCTACTTCGTCGGCTTCCTCGAATGGGCGCATACGCAGTTCGGCTGGAACATCACCCTGCCGGCCGCACTCGCCGCCGGCCCGCATGTCGCTGGTGGCTTCATCAACCTGCCGGCGATCATCATCACCTGGCTGGTCGCGCTGATGCTGATGGCCGGCACCAAGGAAAGCGCCACGCTCAACGCCATTCTGGTGGTGTTCAAGCTGATCGCGCTGGCGATCTTCGTGGCCGTGGCGCTGCCCGCCTTCGACCCCGCCAACCTGCAGCCGTTCATGCCGTACGGCTTTGCCAAATCGATGGGCCCTGACGGCGTCGAACATGGCGTGATGGCGGCCGCGGCAATCATCTTCTTCGCCTTCTACGGCTTCGATGCGATCTCCACCGCGGCAGAAGAAACCAAGAACCCGGGCCGTGACCTGTCCATCGGCATCATCGGTTCGATGATCGGCTGCACCATCGTCTACGTGCTGGTGGCGCTGGCCGCCGTGGGTGCGATGAGCTATGCGGTGTTCGGCCACAGCGCCGAGCCGCTCGCCCTGATCATGCGCCAGCTCGGCCATCCGACCGCCGCCATGGTGATCGGCGTGATCGCGATCATCGCCCTGCCGACCGTGCTGCTGGCCTTCCTGTACGGGCAGAGCCGCATCTTCTTCGTGATGAGCCGCGACGGCCTGCTGCCGCGTGGCCTGTCCAAGGTCAACGCACGCACCGGCACGCCGGTGGCGACCACGCTGTTCACTGCCGTGGTGGTGTCGGCGCTGGCCGGCGTGGCGCGCCTGGACGAGATCGCCGCACTGGCCAACGCCGGTACCCTGGCCGCGTTCACTGCGGTGGGCATCTGCCTGGTGGTGCTGCGCCTGCGCGAACCGGACCGTGCGCGTACCTTCCGCACGCCGCTGGCCTTCGTGGTCGGTCCGCTGGCCGCGCTGGGCTGCATCTATCTGTTCATCAGCCTGCCGCACCGCACCCAGCTGTACTTCCTGGTGTGGAACGTGGTCGGCCTGGTGCTGTACTTCCTGTACAGCCGCCGCAATGCGGTGATCGCGAAATAAACGGATCACCGGTAGCGCCGGGCCATGCCCGGCGGAATCCCGGTTCCACGCGGGGCGGTCAACCGCCCTGCTTTGCCGCGTAATCCTGCGCCTGGCGCATCACCCGCAGCAGGTTGCCGCCCCAGATGCCGGCAA
The DNA here is from genome assembly GCA_003510825.1 of Stenotrophomonas sp. GTDB lineage: Bacteria > Pseudomonadota > Gammaproteobacteria > Xanthomonadales > Xanthomonadaceae > Stenotrophomonas. The sequence goes on along the minus strand of DOKO01000193.1, from coordinate 4,125 downwards.
TCTGCTGTTCGCTGTAGCCCTTGCGCAGCAGCCACGCAGTGATCTTCGGCAGCTGGCTGACATCGGGCAGGTCGCTCAGGCCACCGCCGCCATCCCAGTCCAGGCCGATGCCCACGTGCTCAGGGCCGACCACCTTGAGGATGTGCTCGAAGTGGGCGAAGAAGTCGTCCAGGCTGGCGTGGCGCATCGGGTGTTCGTGGTCCAGCGCCTGCTCGGCCTGCTGCAGGGCAACGCCCTGGGCGATGGTCATGCCTTCCCAGCCGCCCAGCTGCTTGCTCAGCGCTTCTTCGGCCTGCTTGCGTTCGGGCGTCTTGGCGGTATCGATCAGGTAGCCGCCATAGGCATTCACCTGGATCACGCCACCGGCTTTGGCCAACTGGCGCAGGCGCGCATCGTCGAGGTTGCGCGGGTGGTTGTAGACCGCCTTGGCCGAGCTGTGCGAGAGCACGAACGGCACCGGCATCATCGCCAGCAGGTCATCGAACACCGCATCGGACGCGTGCGACTGGTCGATGACGATGCCCAGCTTCACCGCGGCGCGCACCAGGTCCTTGCCGGCCGGGCTCAGGCCCTTCCACTCCGCACCCTTCGGGTCGGTGGCCGAATCGGCGAACTCGTTGTTGGCGAAGTGCACCGTGCTCAGCAGGCGCAGGCCGGCGCGGTGGTAGAACGAAAGCAGGCTGGGGTCTTCCACCAGCGGGCTGGCGTTTTCCATGCTGATGTAGACCACGCGCTTGCCGGCGGCCTTGATCCGCGCGGCATCATCGGCGGTCAGCGCAAGTTCGAAGCGCTCGGGGTTGGCCGCCAGCATCTGCCGGATCTCCAGCATCCGCTGCAGGCCATGGTCGCGTTCGGCCAGGTGGGCGGCGGCAGTGCGGTCGCCCTGGTCGGTGTAGATCGCCCAGAAGCCGCCATCCAGCGCGCCCTCGACCATGCGCGGGTAATCCACCTGCGAAAGCGCGTTGTGGTCGTGCCGCTGTTCGATGTCGAAGCCGGCGCGGCCGAAGTTGGCCGGCGTGTCGAGGTGGCTGTCCAGGGTCAGCAGGCGCTGCTGCAGGGCCTTGGCGCGGGCCAGCTCCTGCGCGCTGAACTCGATGGCATGGGCGGACAGCGGCGCACTCAGCGCCAGGGCAAGCAGCAGGGACAGGCGACGCAGCGACGGCATGGGCTCTCACCGGTGAGGAGAAGAGCCCGACCATAGCGCCGTGGCTGCGCATTGGGTAGCGCCGGGCCATGCCCGGCGGATCTTTGCCGGGCATGAATCCAATTCACGGCCCGGCGGCCAGTCTGCCGCGCGTTGCGATGCGCTCAAAACAAATGACGCCCCATTGTTCAGGTGGCGCGGCTCGGCTCTACAGCAGCAAGCGTGTCAGTCGACCACGCGGCAGAACACGGCCTTCAGGTAGCGCGATTCCTGCACGTGGGCCATGAACGGATGGTCTGGACCGGCGCCGGCCACCTTCAGGATCTGGATCGTGCGGCCAGAGAAGTAGGCCGCGCGGCGCAGCATGTCGAGGAACTGGTCCTCGGCCACCAGGCCGGTGCAGGAGAACGTGGCGAACAGGCCGCCCGGCTTGACCACGCCCAGCGCCAGCTTGTTCATGTCCAGGTACTTCTTCAGCGCGGTGATGACCTGGTCGCGGTCGCGGGTCATCTTCGCCGGGTCCAGGATCACCACGTCGTACTGCTCGCCGCGGTTGGCGGCATCACGCAGCCACGGGAAGATGTCGGACTGGACGAACTTCGGGCGCACGTTGTTCAGGCGCGAATTGCCCTTGGCGATCTGGATGACGTCTTCATCGATGTCGATGCCGACTACTTCCGAAGCACCACGCGCGGCCGCGTACACGGCGAAACCGCCGGTATTGCAGCACAGGTCGAGCACGGTCTTGCCTTCCACCTGCTGGCTCAGCCACTCGCGGTTCTCGCGCTGGTCGGCGAAGAAGCCGGTCTTGTGCGCACCGGCAGGGTCGGCGCGGAACTTGATGCCGTACTCGGTGATCACCGACGCTTCGGTGGTGGTGTTGCCGTGGAAGTCGAAGCTTTCCTGCTTCTGCACGTGTTCGTCGGCGAAGCTGTGGAAGCGGCAGCCCGGGAACTGTTCGCGCAGGGCGTCGTAGATCCACTCGCGATGGCGGAACATGCCGGCGGCGAAGAACTCGACCACCACCAGATCGTTGTAACGGTCCACCACCAGGCCGGACAGGCCGTCACCTTCGCTGTGCACCACGCGCCAGGCGTCGGACACCGCGTCCAGCTTCAGCACGCCACGGCGCAGTTCGACCGCCTGGGCGATCTTGCGCGAGAACCAGCCGGCATCGACCGGCACGTTCGGGTCGGTTTCGAGGATGCGCACGGCGATGCGCGAGTGCCCGTTGTAGAAGCCACGGCCGATGAACTCGCCATCGATGCCGACGACGTCGACGATGGAACCGGGCTTGGGCCGGACGGTCGGCTTCTCGACCAGTTTCTGGAAGATCCACGGGTGGCTGGAGCGCCACGCGTTCTTGAGGCGGACAACGGGAAGGGGGGTATTCATCGGCCTATTGTAAACCGGCCGCCGGGGTCAGATCCCCGCAGGGGCTCTGACCCCGGTGTGGCGACCCCGCCTCCGCCCATTTGACGGCGGCCCGGCCAGGCCGCAGAATCGGCCCCAGAAGGGGAGTAGCTCCCAGACGTTGTCGCCGTCAATTCGAGCCCGCAGGCTCCGGTGCAACGGCAATCCCACCCGCGTGGGGTTGCGAGCGAGACCTTCGCCGTACTGGCGAAGCTCTGTCCCTGGATCCCCCTCCCGATCCTCCGTTGCAGATCCTCGCCGTCCGGCCTGGCATTCATCTTTCCAACGGATATTCCCAATGCAGACGATCGGTAATGTGTGGATGTGGGGCGGCTTCGTGGCGGTGGTCATCATCGCCCTGCTCGTCGACCTGGTGTTGATGCGACACGGCGGACCGCACAAGGTCACCTTCAAGGAGGCCCTGTGGTGGTCCATCGGCTGGGTCGTGCTGGCCCTGCTGTTCAACGCGGGCCTCTGGTACTACCTCAGCGAGACCGCCGGCCAGGTGGTGGCCAACAAGGTCGGCCTGGAATTCCTGACCGGCTACCTGGTCGAGAAGGCCCTGGCGGTGGACAACATCTTTGTCTTCCTGATGATCATGAGCTACTTCGCGGTGCCGGAGGAGCAGCGCCAGAAGGTGCTGATCATCGGCATCCTGGGTGCGATCGTGCTGCGTACGATCATGATCTTCGCCGGTAGCGTGCTGATCAGCCAGTTCCATTGGCTGCTCTACGTGTTCGGTGCCTTCCTGCTCTTCACCGGCTGGAAGATGTGGTTCGCCGCCGGCCAGGAGCCGGACCTGGAGACCAACCCGGCCCTGCGCTGGATGCGCAAGCACCTGCGCCTGCTGCCGGACTACGCCGGCAACGCGATGAGCGTGATGCAGGACGGCAAGCGCTGGTTCACCCCGCTGTTCGCGGTGCTGATCCTGATCGCGGTGACCGACGTGATCTTCGCCGTGGACAGCATCCCGGCGATCTTCGCCATCACCACCGACCCGTTCATCGTGCTCACCTCCAACGTGTTCGCGGTGCTGGGCCTGCGGGCGATGTTCTTCCTGCTGGCCGGCATGGCCGACCGCTTCCACCTGCTGCCGTATGGCCTGGCGCTGGTGCTGGGCTTCATCGGCATCAAGATGAT
>DOKO01000193.1:0-166 GCA_003510825.1 Stenotrophomonas sp. | reverse complement strand
TTCATCGGCATCAAGATGATGATCATCGACCTGTTCAAGATCCCGACCCCGGTGTCGCTGGGTGTGGTCGCCGCGATCATTGCCGCCACCGTGGTGCTCAGCCTGAAGTACCCGCCGAAGGAAGACGCCGGCCAGGCCTGAGCCTGACCGGCCTGCAGCGCGCGGC
>DOKO01000059.1 GCA_003510825.1 Stenotrophomonas sp. | reverse complement strand
GCAAGCAAAGCGCCCTCACCCATGGGGGCTCGTAGGCGCCATCCATGGCGCCTGCGGTCCCGCAACCCCACACCGCCCCGCCCAAACCCAGAAAACCCAGAGCCGACGAACCAGGCTCTGCGCTCCATGCCCTGGCTGTAGAAAAAGCGCTGCCGGCCGCAGGCCGGCTACAACCCAACAACCCCCGCTGCGCTGCGGCACGCCTGCCGCCGACCGATCTGGGATAATGGACGCTCTTGTTTATCCTGCTGCCGGACCGGTCATGACCCAGAAGACGCTGCTCAACGATTCCCACCGCGCCCTCGGCGCCAAGATGGTCGATTTCGGGGGTTGGGACATGCCCATCCACTACGGCTCGCAGCTGGACGAACACCACCTGGTGCGCCGCGAAGCCGGCGTCTTCGACGTCAGCCACATGACCGTGGTCGACCTGCGCGGCGAGCAGGTCAAGCCGTTCCTGCGCCGCCTGCTGGCCAACTCCGTCGACAAGCTGAAGGTGCCGGGCAAGGCGCTGTACTCGTGCATGCTGAATCCGGCCGGCGGCGTCATCGACGACCTGATCGTCTACTACCTGGCTGATGATTTCTTCCGCATGGTCGTCAACGCCTCCACCCGCGAGAAGGACCTGGCCTGGCTGCGCGAACAGGCGGCACCGTTCGGCGTCAGCGTCGAGCAGCGCCCGGACCTGGCCATCCTCGCCGTGCAGGGCCCGAAGGCGCGCGACAGCGTCGTCGGCCTGGTCGGCGGCAGCGACCGTGACGCGCTGGCCAAGCTCGGCCGCTTCGCTGCCCTGCAGGTCAAGGCGGACGACGGTGTTGAACTGTTCGTCGCCCGCACCGGCTACACCGGCGAAGACGGCTTCGAGATCCTGCTGCCGCAGGACGCCGTGGTCGCCTTCTGGAACCGCCTGCTGGCGGCAGGCGTGAAGCCGGCCGGCCTCGGCGCGCGCGACACCCTGCGCCTGGAAGCCGGCATGAACCTGTATGGCCAGGACATGGACGAAGCGATCAGCCCGTACGAAGCGGCGCTGGCCTGGACCGTGTCGCTGGACGAAGGCCGTGACTTCATCGGTCGCGACGTGCTGGAGGCGCAGAAGGCCGCCGGCAACGCGCGCCAGATGATCGGCCTGGTGATGGACGAGAAGGGCGTGCTGCGCCATGGCCAGGCGGTGACCACCGCCGGCGGCCAGGGCGAAATCCTGTCCGGCACCTTCTCGCCGAGCCTGGCCAAGGGCATCGCATTCGCCCGCGTGCCGGCGGGCGAACTCGGCCAGGTCACCGTCGATATCCGCGGCCGGCAGGTGCCGGTGCGCGTGGTCAAGTTCCCGTTCGTCCGCGAAGGCCAGGCCCAGCCCGGCGTGCTCGCCGACGCCTGATCCGAACGTGCCGGCCGTCACTGACAGCAGTGGCGGTCGGTTGGTTACACTAGCCCCGTTTTTTCCACCCCCTGCAAAACCTGGAGCAGTTCCCATGAGCGAGATCCCCGGCGACCTCAAGTTCCTCAAGTCCCACGAGTGGGCCCGCGTCGAAGGCAATGGCCGTGTCACCGTCGGCATTTCCGACCATGCCCAGGGCCTGCTGGGTGACCTGGTCTACGTCGAGCTGCCCGAAGTCGGCGCCGAGGCCAAGGCGGGCGAGCAGATCGCCGTCGTCGAGTCGGTCAAGGCCGCCTCGGACGTCTACAGCCCGGTCAGCGGCACGATCGTCGAGGTCAACTCGGCGCTGTCGGACAAGCCGGAAACCATCAACGAAGATGCCTACGGCGAAGGCTGGATGTACGTGGTCGAGCTGACCAACTCCGACGAGCTCAACGAGCTGCTGGATCCGGACGCGTACGCCGAAGCCCTGGAAAACGAAGACCACTGAGTCCTCGCTTCCTGCTTCCAGAACGGCCACCTTCGGGTGGCCGTTTTCGTTCCAGCCTCCGTCGTCGACTCATGCCATCGGGTTCGCGGCACACCTTCGGCGTGGCATCAGGCGGCATCGAACGGCGCGATCAGGCGTGCGCAGTTTTGCGCAAATCCGCGTTTCCGTCCCGCGTTTGCGTGTTCGGATGTGAAAACTTTTACCCCCCGTTGCAGACCCGTTGTGGTGCGGCGGGCGCGCGCGATGGCGTGTGCCGGACGACGTGGTGCATGGCGCGGCATCTGTTGTCGCCTATCAACGCAGAGTGCTTATTTCAAGCGTTTTTTATTCAGCAGATGCGATCACGTGTTGCTGCGCGTGACGTTGGCGGTGCGCGATGCAGGGCCGGGAAGGTGCCGTGTGGTGGCGGTGCCGGCGGCGTTCGGATGGACGCGGATGTGAAATTTTTTCGCGGGGGTTGTTGACAGTAAAAAAAACCGTGATTAGGTTTCGCCTCAGCAGACCTTGCCTGCCAAACCGAGTGCGCAGAATCAATCGTCCGATGCGAAGCAGCCCCTTCAAGACCACCGCGATCCTGCCGACGGTGGACATGGCCCCGCTTCCCCCGGAGAAACGCAAGGCATCTCCTGTTCCGATGCCCGCTCCGCCGATCGAGGCGGGCATTGCCGCATCCGTAACGGCGCGCCTGACGCGCCGGCGGTCCCCGCACGCAGCAACCGCGGGTTTGATCCACCTGGGCGTTTCAACTCCCTATCACTGACGAGGAGCCATCCCATGGCAACCAAGAAAGCTGCGAAGAAAAAGCCCGCCGCCAAGAAAGCGGTGAAGAAAGTCGCTAAGAAGGCCGCTGCCAAGAAGGCAGTGAAGAAGGTCGCGAAGAAGGCGACCGCCAAGAAGGCCGTGAAGAAGGTCGCCAAGAAGGTCGCCAAGAAGACCACTGCGAAGAAGGCAGTGAAGAAGGCGGCGAAGAAGGTCGCCAAGAAGCCGGCAAAGAAGACCGCGAAGAAGGCCGTCAAGAAGGTCGCCAAGAAGGCTACTGCCAAGAAGGCAGTGAAGAAGGCGGCGAAGAAGGTCGCCAAGAAGCCAGCAAAGAAGACCGCGAAGAAGGCCGTAAAGAAGGTCGCCAAGAAGGCAGTGAAGAAGACTGCCAAGAAGGCGACTGCGAAGAAGGCCACTGCGAAGAAGGCCACCAAGAAGGCTGCCCCGAAGAAGGCTGCCAAGAAGGTTGCCAAGCGCAAGCCGGCCGCCCGCAAGAAGAAGGCCGCTCCGGTCGCTCTGCCGGCAACCCCGGCGCCGCTGATCTAAGTATTTCCCGATAGCCGTACCCTGAAACCCCCTTCCCTGGCTGCCCAGCGGGGAGGGGGTTTTTTTATGGGCGACCGCGGACCGGACTGTAGAGTCGAGCTTGCTCGACTGATTTTCCGGCAGTCGAGCAAGCTCGACTCTACCCGTGCGGTGTTGGTGGGAATCGCTCCACCAGGAAATCCAGGAAGCTGCGCAGGCGGGTGGAGCGGTAACGATCGTGCGCGTACACCACGTGCATCGGCCGACCGGCCTGGCCGTGCTGCGGGAACAGCTGCACCAGCCGCCCGGCGGCCACGTCCGCGGCCAGCAGCAGGGTCGACTGCAGCACGATGCCCAGCCCATGCAGCGCCGCCGCACGCAGCGCTTCGCCGTTGTTGATCTGCAGGCGTGCAGCGGCGATACGCTCGAGGTCGCCAGCGTCGTCCTGCAGCCACTGCGCCAGCGCGCGGGGTTCGAACGAGAGGCACTGGTGCGACGCCAGTTCGGCGAGCGTGCGCGGCGTGCCGTGGCGGGCGAGGTAGGACGGCGCGGCACACATCATCAACCGGTAGGGCGTGAGCGGCTGCGCCACCAGCGTGCTGCTGTCGGCGAGCGTGCCGATGCGCAGCGCCGCCTCGAAACCTTCCTCGGCCAGGTCGACCACGCGGTTGCTCAGGGAGGCCTCCACCCGCACCTGCGGATGGCGTTGCATGAAGTCGGCCAGGGCCGGCACCAGCGCATGCGTGCCGAAGATCACCGGTGCGCTGATGCGCAGCGTGCCGGCCGGCGCCATCTGCTGGTGGGCGGCCTGCGCATCGGTCTCTTCCACCAGGCGCAGGATGTCCTTGCAGCGGGCGTAGTAGTCCTCGCCGAACGGCGTCAGGTGCTGGCGGCGGGTGGTGCGGCTCAGCAGCTGCATGCCCAGTCGCGCTTCCAGGCCACGCAGGTGCTTGCCGGCCATGGTTGCCGAGATGTCCATCGCTGCCGCCGCAGCGCTGAGGCTGCCCTTGTCCACGATCAGCACGTAGACCTGCATGCTCTCCAGCAGGTTCATCTGACACCCCGGGTTTTGAATGCTGGAACCGGTGCGGAGTTTATCAATCAGGGGTGATCAAAGAGCATGCGCTGCACGGGCCGGATGTGCCGGCCACGCACAACGGAGAACAGCATGGATCTGAGTCTTGCAGGACGTACCGCACTGGTGACCGGCGCGGGCAGCGGCATCGGCGCCGCGGTTGCGCGGCAGCTGGCGACGCTCGGCGTACGCATCGCGATCAGCGCACGACGGGTGCAGCCGCTGCAGGCGCTGGCGTCGGAGATCGCAGCCAGCGGTGCAGCCGCGCCTCTGGTCCTGCCGGGTGACCTCACCGACGCAGCGCAGGTGGCGCGCATCGCTGCCGAGGCGCAGGCAGCGATGCAGCGCGTGGATATCCTGGTCAACGCCGCCGGTGGCGCACGACCGACCACGCTGGATGCAGGCGACGCGGACTGGGAGGAAGCGATGGCGCTCAACTTCTCTTCAGCGCGGCGGCTGACCCAGGCGTTGCTGCCTGCCATGCAGGCGCAGGGCTGGGGGCGGGTGATCAACTTCAGCGGCTCGATGGAACCGCGTGCAGTGAATGCCGCCACGGCGGCGAAGGCCGCGCTGCACCTGTGGAGCAAGGGCCTGTCATCGGAGGTGGCGGCGCAGGGCGTGACGGTCAACACGATCGCGCCGGGACGGATCAACAGCGCGCAGATCCTCGGCCGGCTGCATCCCACGGAAGAAAGCCGACGCGCGTTCATCGACCGCAGTATTCCGATCGGGCGCTTCGGCGAACCGGAGGAGGTCGCACCGCTGGTGGCGTTCCTGGCGTCGCCGCTGGCCGGCTATATCACCGGCGCGGTGATCCCGGTGGATGGCGGCATGCACTACTTCGCGCACTGAGCCTGCGTCTGCTTCACCGCCGTGGGTAGAGTCGACTGACAGTCGACTCTACCGATCACCGGCAGGCTGCCGCGCTCAGCGCGGCGAGGCCACCGCGCGGTTGCCCGACGCGCCCTTGCCCTTGCGCTTGTCCTGCTGCGCCGGGGTCGCGCCTTCGGCCATCAGGCTGTCGCTGCCGAAATCGGTGTCCACGTCCAGCCAGCGCTGCGCCGGCAGGCCCAGTGCCGAATCGAGCACGGTCGGCAGCAGGCCGCTGGGCAGGCCGCTCTCGCCGTTCCACAGGATGGCGATGCCGAGGTCACGTTCGGGCACCAGTGCGACCAGGCCGCGGTAACCCTGCACCGCACCGGCATGGAAGACCACGTCGTGGCCGGCGTAATCGAAG
>DOKO01000054.1 GCA_003510825.1 Stenotrophomonas sp. | reverse complement strand
CCAGTACCAGATCACCGCCGAGGACATCCAGAAGCAGCCGCTGGGCGCCTCCGCGCCGCTCAGCCAGGTGCTGCTGCAGGCGCCGGGCGTGGTCCAGGATTCCTACGGTGGCGTGCACGTGCGCGGCGACCACGCCAACCTGCAGTACCGCATCAACGGCGTGCTGCTGCCCGAGTCGATCTCCGGTTTCGGCCAGACCCTGGACGCGCGCACCATCAAGAGCATCCGCCTGATGGACGGCGCGCTGCCGGCGCAGTTCGGCGAGCGCACCGCCGCGGTGGTCGACATCACCACCCGCAGCGGCGCCGAGCTCGGCAATGGCGGCAGCGTCGGCATCACCACCGGCTCGTTCGGCAAGGTCAATCCGAATGCCTCGTGGTGGGGCTCGCAGGGGCGCTGGAGCTGGTTCCTCACCGGCAACTACGACCAGAATGAGGTCGGCCTGGAAAACCCGACCAGCTCGCGCAAGCCGGAACATGACGACACCCACCAGGGCAAGGCCTTCGCCGACCTGACCTGCCTGGTCAACGACACGACCCGCCTGAGCGTGTTCGCAGGCTTCGCCAACAACCGCTTCCAGATTCCGGTCAACCCGGGCCAGACCCCGCAGTTCGGCTATCTGGACACCACCACCTTCGATTCCAGCCAGCTGGATGAGACGCAGCGCGAGACCACCCGCTTCGGCATGCTGGTGCTGCAGGGCACGCTGGGCGAGACCGCGTACCAGCTCTCGGCCGGGCAGCGCTACAGCGATGTCGGCTTCAATCCCGACGTGGCCGGCGATCTGGTGTTCAGTGGCGTCGCCTCGCAGGTCCAGCGCAGCAACCGCGCCAACACGCTGCAGGCGGATTTCTCCACGCCGCTGGGCGACAACCACACGCTGCGTTATGGCGTGTACGGCAACCAGGAGCGTGCCCGCGCCAGCAACAACAGCTGGGTGTTCCCGGTCGACGACGACGGCGCACAGACCAGCACCACGCCACTGCAGATTGCCGACAGCAGCGCGTTCAAGGCCACCACGATGGCGGTCTACGTGCAGGACGAGTGGAGGATCGGCGACGACTGGACGGTCAACTACGGCCTGCGCGGCGATCGCTACAAGGCCTTCGGCCAGAACGAGGGCCAGCTCAGCCCGCGCCTGGGCGTGGTCTGGAATGCCAGCGACAGCACCACCGTGCACGCCGGCTACTCGCGTTACTTCACCCCGCCGGCGAGCGAGCTGATCGCCACCAGCGACATCAGCCTGTATGACGGCACCACCAACGCGCAGCCATCCGGTGGCAACAACATTCCGCTGGCCGAGCGCAGCGACTACTACGACATCGGCGTCTCCCAGCAGGTCGGCGAGCACCTGACCCTGGGCCTGGATGCCTATGATCGCCGCGTCTCGCGCCTGCAGGACGAAGGCCAGTTCGGCGCCGCCTACATCTACTCGACGTTCAACTACCGTCGCGGCCACATCCGCGGCCTGGAATTCAGCGCCGACTACAGCAACGGTCCGTTCAGTGCCTACTTCAATGCAGCCCTGAACAAGGCCATCGGTACCGACGTCATCACCAGCCAGTACAACCTGGACCCGGAGGCCCTGGCCTATGTGGCCGACCACTGGATCCACCTGGACCACGACCAGAAGCTGACCTCGTCGGGTGGTTTCAGCTACGCCTTCGCCGGCCACAACCGCATCGGTGCGAACTACGTGTTCGGCAGCGGCCTGCGCTCGGATACCGACACGGTGCCCAACGGCGGCGAGCTGCCGTCCTACCTGCAGGTGAACCTGAGTGCCGGGCACGACTTCAATGCCGACAGCGGGCATCCGCTGCACGTGCAGGTGGCGGTGATCAATGCACTGGATCGCAGCTACCAGCTGCGTGATGGCGGCGGCGTCGGCGTGTTCGCGCCGCAGTGGGGCCCCCGCCGCGGTGCCTACCTGAGCCTGCAGCAGGACTTCTGATCGGGCGGGAGTCGGATCCCTTTCCGTAGGAAAGGGCTCTGATCCCACAACGAACGGGGCCGGATCCCTTTGCCGCGCAAAGGGCTCTGACCCCGTTCTGCTTTCAGCGCTTGACCTTGCGCAGCGACACCACCAGCGCCCACAGCGCCAGCAGCGCGAACCACACGCCCGACCACATCGGCATGGTCATGCCCAGGAACGTCCAGTCGATGTTGCCGCAGTTGCCGGTACCGGTCAGCACCGTGCGGAACACTTCCAGCGGGCCCATCGTCTCGCTCAGGAAGGCCAGCGGCGGGCCACAGGTGGAGCCCATTTCCGGCGGCAGCATCTGCACATACACGTGGCGAGCAGCAATGCCGAAGCCGACAGCGGCGGCGATGAAGGCGAGGATGCCGTAGGTCGCGCGACCCGGGCGGTTGGACGGGCCGTGCACGGCACCGATCAGGAACAACAGGCCGAGCGCGGCGAACGCCAGGCGCTGGAAGATGCACAACGGACACGGCTCCAGGCCCATCTTCAGCTGCAGGAAGATGGCGAAGCCGAGCAGGCCCACGCAGATCAGGAAGCCCAACAGGAACTGGGCGCGGAAGGGCCAGCGCAAAGGATTCATCGTCAACGCTCGAACGGATCAGGCGCCAAGCGTAACCGAGAGCGCGCCCCGTTCGAACCGCCACACGGCACGCCTGTCGGAACGGTGTGGGTCAGATCCCTTTGCGCATGCAAAGGGCTCTGACCCGCTGTGCCGCCTGCATGGGGTCAGAGCCCTTTCCTGCGGAAAGGGATCCGACCCCAGGAAACGCAAAAGCCCGGCAGAGGCCGGGCTTTCGCTGTGTCGCGTTGGAGCGGTCCGATTACTCGGCCACTTCCTCAGCCACGGCCGGACGGTCGACCAGCTCGACGTAGGCCATCGGAGCGTTGTCGCCGGCGCGGAAGCCGCACTTCAGCAGACGCAGGTAGCCGCCCGGACGGTTCGCGTAGCGCGGGCCCAGGATGGTGAACAGGTTGCCCACGGCTTCGTTGTCACGCAGACGGGCGAAGGCCAGACGGCGGTTGGCGACGGAGTCGACCTTGGCCAGGGTGATCAGCGGCTCGGCAACGCGGCGCAGTTCCTTGGCCTTCGGCAGGGTGGTCTTGATCAGCTCGTGCTTGAACAGCGAGGCGGCCATGTTCTTGAACATCGCTTCGCGGTGGGCGCTGGTGCGGTTGAACTTACGGCCAGACTTCATGTGACGCATGGTGATATTCCTTGGTTAATGATGAGGCTGTGTGGATCGTTGTCGCCATCCTGGCGTTGCTGCGCGGACTGCGGTTGGTCCTGGCCATCCGTCCTGGACGACCTGCCCGCGAACCTGTGGTTCGTCGTGGCATGTATGTTGCGTTGAAGGCCCCACCGCGAACGGTGGAGCCTCCAGGCATTACCGATATCAGCCCAGCATGCCGTGGCTGGCGACGCCGGCCGGCGGCCAGTTCTCCAGCTTCATGCCGAGGGACAGGCCGCGCTGAGCCAGCACTTCCTTGATCTCGGTGAGCGACTTCTTGCCCAGGTTCGGGGTCTTCAGCAGCTCCACTTCGGTCTTCTGGATCAGATCGCCGATGTA
>DOKO01000260.1 GCA_003510825.1 Stenotrophomonas sp. | reverse complement strand
GCGCATCCACGCGTGGCGTGGATGCGGTCGCGGCCCGGCGTTACCGGGCCTTTTCCACGAACTCGGCGAACACGGCGTCGATCTGCGCGTCCTTCACCTTCTTGCCCGACTGGATATCGTCGGCCTGGGTGAACAGCGGGATGATCATCGCCATGCCATCGAGCTTGGTCTTCAGGTGCACGCCCGGGGCCTGGGTCAGGAAGCCGTCCCAGCGCTGGCGCACCTTGGCCCAGTAGCCGGCGGTGGCCTTCCAGTAATCGCGAGCCGGGCTGAAGTCGACCTCGGTGGTCCGCAGGTAGTCGTTGAAACCGAACTCGCGGGCGATTTCGACCTGGCTGCCGTCAGCGTTGCGCTGCACCTTGGTGTTGAACTGCTCGTGGGTCCAGCCGTTCGGGGTGAGCGTGTGGCGATTGACCACGGCCAGCGCGTTGTAGTCGCTGCGCTTGGTGTATTCGCGGCGCGGCAACGGGCGCCAGCTGATGTCGCTGGTCCAGGTCGGCACGTTGTTGTCGTAGGTCCAGGCGCCGGTGCCGCAGTAGCGCGGCGCGTCACTCACCTCGTAGACGCACTGGGTCCACGCGCCCTGGTTGATGGCCGCCGGAATCGTGCGCACCTGCCAGGTCTGGTCGGCGCTGAACTCGAAGCGGTTGCGCGCTTCATACACCCAGTCCTGCCGCCAGTGCTTGGTGACGTGGCCGCTCTTGGCGTCTACCAGCAGGTGCTGCAGGACGATGCGCTGCGGGCTGTCCTCGACCACGATCACCACTTCGTTGCCGGCACTGCGCATGGCCGGCGCGCGCTCATAACCGGGCTTCAGCAGCACGGTTTCATCGAAGGCGAAATCCACGGTGTATTCGCCCTGCATGGCCAGGATGCTGGCGTGGTCACGGGCGATATCGGTGGGCTGGGCGATGGCGGTACCGGCGACGGCAAACAGCAGCATCACGCTGGCGGCGTGCGACTTCATCAGGGAGTTCCTTGGGGAGTATCAGGTTCGATGGGTGGCCATCCGTGGCCGCAATCGATCCATCAGGGTTCCATCAAACAGGTTTCAGAGGCGCACCAGCGGCAGGTCGCCGGGGATGCGCGGCGCGGGCCGGCGGGCGGCGTCGGCGCAGCAGCAGTCATCGATGGAGAGTTCGCCCTCGGCACCTTCCAGCCGGGCGATGCGGCGCGCGGTGGCCGCTCCCAGCGAGGACAGCGTGGACAGGCTGGCGGCCAGGGTGCTGCCGTCGTCGGCTGCATGCAGGCGCAGCGCGCACAGGCGCCAGCGCTGCCCACCCAGGTGGCCGGCCAGGCGCCGCCACAGGCGCGCGCCGACACTGCCTTCGGCATCATGTTCCGGGCCCGGCGGCAGCGACGCCACCAGCCGGTCCCAGGCGAGGAAATCGCTGTCGGGCAGCAGGTACAGGCGCCACACGCAGCGGCCGCGGCCATCGAGGAAGCACAGGCTTTCGCGCAGGCCTTCGCTGTCCACGCCCTGGCAGGCATGCACCGACACGGCCTGGCGCCAGCCGCCCAGCTCGCTGCTGTCGGCGTGGTACAGGCACAGCACGGTGCCCAGCGCGGCCAGCTGCGCCGGCGTGGGCCAGGCCTGCAGCGCGTGGTGCGGCAGGAAGGACGACAGGCGACGGGCGGACAGGGCTCGGCTCATGGGATTCACCAGGACACGGCAGGGGTGGCCGACAGGGTCGGACCGGTGGCGTACGCGTCGGTTGGACGCGCGGCGAGGCAACAGGTCATCGGCAAGGGCCTGACCAGGCAGGGGGGAGCCCCCGGCCACCGGCACGCCAGGCGTGCACGGACAGCCGAGGGGGAGAGAGCGGGAGCGGACGGGTCGCCCACCCTGCCAGCGCTGCCGGCAGGAGGGAGGGAGGCGGGCGACCAGACCGCGTTACTTGGTCAGGATCAGCTTGTCGTTGCTGGTGTGGCGCAGCCGGTAGAAACGGTCGCCGTGCTGGATCAGGATTTCGCGGCGGCCCTTCAGCAGGGCTTCGCTGTCGATCACTTCTTCCGGCGGAACGACACGCACCGGGCGGTCGCGCAGGGTCAGCGTTTCGGGGCGCAGCAGTACAGGTTGAGCATTCATGAGCATCTGGACTCGTGCGAGGGACGAGTTAGATGATAATGATTCTCAGTTAACAATCAACAACCATTCTCAATTCCATTGATGAGATTTATGATCGATTTCTTAATTTCGATAGATCACATCAATGGAAGGCGCGGATCGGGAGCCGATCCGCGCCGCGAAGCCCTCAGGCGAAGGCCGCTTCCACCTGCGCCCAGCCGGCGTCGTCCACCTGCTGCAGCACGTCCAGCGCCTGCAGGTTCTGCAGCAGCTGGCTGACCCGGCTGGCGCCGAGAATCACGCTGGAGACATTCGGGTTGCGCAGGCACCAGGCGATGGCCAGGCTGGCCGGCGCATGGCCGAGCTCGGCGGCAACCTCGCTGAAGCGGCGCACCTGGGCCAGGCGCACGGCGGCGTTCTGGCCCAGCACCAGGTCCTGCAGCCAGCCCATGCCCTCGCGGCCCAGCCGTGCATCGGCGGGAATGCCCTGGTCGTACTTGCCGCTGAGCAGGCCCGAGGCCAGCGGCGAGAAGATGGTGGTGCCCAGCCCGGCGCTGGCGTACAGCGGGGCGTACTCCACCTCCACCCGCTCGCGGTGCAGCAGGTTGTACTGCGGCTGTTCCATCGACGGTGCCTGCCAGTTGTGGCGGGCGGCGATGTCCACCGCTTCCTCGATCTGCGTGGCCGACCATTCCGAGGTGCCCCAGTACAGCACCTTGCCCTGCCGGACCAGGGTGTCCATGGCATGCACGGTCTCGGCGATCGGCGCGTCCGGATCCGGGCGGTGGCAGTAATAAAGGTCCAGGTAGTCCACGCGCAGGCGCTTGAGCGCGGCATGGCAGGCGTCGGTCACATGCTTGCGCGACAGGCCGCGCTGGGTCGGGCGCGGGTCCTTGGCGCTGCCGAAGAACACCTTGCTGGACACGCAGTAGCCATCGCGCGGCAGGCGCAGGTCGGCAATCACGTCGCCCATCACCTGCTCGGCGCGGCCGTTGGCGTAGCCCTCGGCGTTGTCGAAGAAGTTGATGCCGTGATCCCAGGCGGCGGCCACCAGGTTGCGGGCCTCGTCACGCGGCACCTGGTCGCCAAAGGTCACCCAGGCGCCGAAGGACAGGGCGGACACCGGCAGGCCGGTGGAGCCAAGGCGACGGTAGAGCATGCGATTCTCCTGTTGCAGGCCCGCATACGGGCCGGGATCGAGCCCCATTCTACCCGCCCCCGTCGGCGGCAAGCCCTTGCCGTTGCTGGCCTGATCGGTGCCGATGGGCCCGCGCACGCCGCTTTTCCTTGCCCCAGCCCCGGCCCTGCACTAGGCTTCCCGTTTTTCGCGCGCCCCCGGGGGGAGCTCTCATGGTCGAAGGTTTGGGCAGGATCGGCTTCGGCCTTTTCGGGTTGGCGGTGCTGATCGGCATCACCTGGCTGTTTTCCAACAACAAGCGCGCGGTGGACTGGAAGCTGGTCATCACCGGCATCACCCTGCAGATCGCCTTCGCGGCGCTGGTGATCCTGGTACCGGGCGGGCGTGACGTGTTCGATGCCCTGGGCAAGGGCTTCGTCAAGATCCTGAGCTTCGTCAACGAGGGCTCGGGCTTCATCTTCGGCTCGTTGATGGACACCAAGAACTACGGCTTCATCTTTGCCTTCCAGGTGCTGCCGACCATCATCTTCTTCTCGGCGCTGATGGGCGTGATGTACCACCTGAACGTCATGCAGGGCATCGTCCGCGTGATGGCGTGGTCGATCACCAAGGTGATGCGCGTGTCCGGTGCGGAAACCACCAGCGTCTGCGCCAGCGTCTTCATCGGCCAGACCGAGGCGCCGCTGACCGTGCGCCCGTACATCGCCAAGATGACCCAGTCCGAGCTGCTGACCATGATGATCGGCGGCATGGCCCACATCGCCGGCGGCGTGCTGGCGGCCTACGTGGGCATGCTCGGCGGCGGTGACCCGGCGCAGCAGGCCTTCTACGCCAAGCATCTGCTGGCGGCCAGCATCATGGCGGCCCCGGCCACCCTGGTCGTGGCCAAGCTGCTGATCCCGGAAACCGGTACCCCGCTGACCCGCGGCACGGTGAAGATGGAAGTCGAGAAGACCTCCAGCAACATCATCGACGCGGCTGCGGCCGGCGCCGGCGACGGCCTGAAGCTGGCGCTGAACATCGGTGCGATGCTGCTGGCCTTCATCGCCCTGATCGCCCTGCTGAACGCCCCGCTGACCTGGATCGGTGATGTCACCGGCCTGGCTGCCGCGATCGGCAAGCCGACCAACCTGTCGACCATCTTCGGTTACGTGCTGGCCCCGATCGCCTGGGTCATCGGCACCCCGTGGGCCGATGCCACCACCGTCGGCTCGCTGATCGGCCAGAAGGTCGTCATCAACGAGTTCGTGGCCTACACCGAGCTGTCGCAGATCGTGAACGGCCAGATCGCCGGCGTGTCGCTGTCCGACGAAGGCCGCCTGATCGCGACCTACGCCCTGTGCGGCTTCGCCAACTTCAGCTCGATCGCCATCCAGATCGGCGGCATCGGCGGCCTGGCCCCGGAACGTCGCCATGACCTGGCCAAGTTCGGCCTGCGCGCGGTGCTGGGCGGTACCATCGCCACCTTCATGACGGCGACCATCGCCGGCGTGCTGACGCACTTCAGTTGAACCCTTGTTTGAGAAGAAATCCCCTATGAGCAGCAGTGTCGTTGTCGTCGGTTCCTTCAATGTCGATCACGTGTGGCGGTGCGAAGCGCTGCCGGCGCCGGGCGCGACCATTGCCGGCCGCTACAGCACCGGCCCGGGTGGCAAGGGCTTCAACCAGGCC
>DOKO01000308.1:5647-5805 GCA_003510825.1 Stenotrophomonas sp. | reverse complement strand
AGCTGGCCACCGAGCTGCCGGCCGCCGAACAGGCGCTGCTGCAGCTGGGCTGGGGCCTGGGCAGCTACCGCTTCGACCGTTACCGCAAGCGCAACCGTGCACCGGCACAGCTGCTGGCCAGCCCGACGGCGGAAGTGGCCGACCTGATCGCCGCCAGC
>DOKO01000308.1:0-5462 GCA_003510825.1 Stenotrophomonas sp. | reverse complement strand
CCGCCAGCCTGCGCGTGCGCGACTGGGTCAACACCCCGACCGAGGACATGGGCCCGCAGCAGCTGGAAGACGCCGCGCGTGCGCTGGCGGACGCCCACGGTGCGCAGGTCGAAGCGATCACCGGCGACGAACTGCTGAAGCAGAACTTCCCCGCCATCCACGCGGTGGGCCGTGCCTCGCACCGCGCGCCGCGCCTGATCGTGCTGCGCTGGGGCAAGGACAGCGACCCGGCGCTGGCGCTGGTCGGCAAGGGCGTGTGCTTCGATACCGGCGGCCTGGACATCAAGCCGGCCGACGGCATGCGCAACATGAAGAAGGACATGGGCGGTGCCGCCCACGCACTGGCCCTGGCCGGGCTGGTGATGGCCCAGCAGCTGCCGGTGCGCCTGACCCTGCTGATTTCGGCGGTGGAAAATGCGATCGGCCCCGATGCCTTCCGCCCGGGCGAGATCATCGCCACGCGCAAGGGCCTGAGCGTCGAGATCGACAACACCGACGCCGAAGGCCGCCTGGTCCTGTGCGACGCGCTGACCTTCGCCGGCGAGCAGAAGCCTGACCTGGTGCTGGACTTCGCCACCCTGACCGGTGCCGCCCGCATCGCGCTGGGTCCGGACCTGCCGGCGCTGTTCAGCAACGATGACACCGTGGCCCAGCAGTGGCTGCAGGCCGGCGATGAAACCCGCGACCCGGTGTGGCGCATGCCGCTGTGGCGCCCGTACCTGCGTTACCTGAGCAGCGGCGTGGCCGACCTGGCCAATGCCGGCTCGCGCATGGCCGGCTCGGTGACCGCCGCGCTGTACCTGGAGCGTTTCCTGGAAAACGACCAGCGCTGGGCGCACCTGGACGTGTACGCCTGGAACGACGGCGAGCGCCCCGGCCGTCCGGCCGGTGGCGAGGCCCTGGCCCTGCGTTCGGCCTGGGCGATGCTGAAGGCGCGTTACGCCTGATGGAGCCGCCGGGCCCTGCCCGGCGCTGCCCCTGCCGGGGCTGGCAAATCTGACGAAAAATTGAATTTCGGCCCCGGCCGGGTTCTGCGAGGATGTGCGGGTCGACCACCCACACGATCCGTGAAGGCAGGAACCCGACCATGTCGCTCTTCCGCTACACCCGCGCCGGCCAGACGCCCGGCGCACCGCGCACGCATTCCCCGTTGCCCTGGATCGCCCTGATCGCCCTGATCCTGGGCGGCGCCGCGCTGGCCTTCGCCTGGCTGGCCGGCTGGATCGGCAACCGCCTCACCGCGCAGCGTTTCACCGACACCATCGAAGCCACCGGCCCGGCCCATCCGGGCTTCCGCCGTGCGCACAGCAAGGGCATCTGCGTGAGCGGCTGGTTCGAACCCAGCGCGCAGGCGCCCACCCTGTCCAGCGCGCGGGTGTTCTCGCAGGCGCGCGTGCCGGTGATGGGCCGCCTGTCGATCGGTGGCGGCGACCCGTACGGCGCCGACAACACCGCGCGCGTGCGCAGCATGGCCGTGCAGATGGTCAGCGACGATGGCCAGGAATGGCGCATGGCGATGAACAGCTTCCCGTTCTTCGCCGTGCCCGACGCCGAGGCGTTCTACGAGCAGACCCGCGCCTCCATTCCCGACCCGGCCACCGGCAAGCCCGACCCGCAGAAGATGGCCGCCGTGCTGGCCAGATACCCCAGCGCGCAGGCCTTCCAGCAATGGGCGAAGACCGCGCCGTGGACCAGCAGCTGGGCCGATACCACCTACAACAGCGTCAACAGTTTCTGGTTCACCAACGCGCAGGGACAGAAGCGCGCGGTGCGCTGGCGCTGGCAGCCGCTGGCGCCCGTGGTGGAGATGGATGCGGAGACGCGCAAGCAGGCCAGTGTCGATTTCCTCAGCCAGGAACTGCAGCAGCGCCTGGCCAAGGGCCCGGTGCAGTGGAACCTGGTGGTCAGCACCGCCGCGCCCGGCGATGCCATCGACGATCCGTCGACGCCGTGGCCGGAGTCACGCGAGCAGGTAGTGGCCGGCGTGCTCAGCCTGGACCGCATGCAGTCGCAGGAGGAAGGCGCCTGCGGCCAGGTCAACTTCGACCCGTTGATCCTGCCCAGCGGTGTGCGTGGCAGTGACGACCCGATCCTGGCCGCGCGCTCGGCCGTGTACTCGCAGTCCTTCAACCGCCGCGAACGCGAACGCGCCGCCGGCAACGTCGAACAACCGAAGAAGGAGGCCGCACGATGAGTACCGGCAACGGCCACTTCAACCTGCTCGCGCGCATCCTGCACTGGACCATGGCGGTGATGATCCTGGCCATGCTGTTCGTCGGCGTGACCATGGTCGCCTCGCTGCACCTGCGGCCGATGCTGATCGACCTGCACCGCCCGCTGGGCATCGCCATCCTCGTGCTGGTACTGCTGCGGCTGTACAACCGCCTGCGGCATCGTCCGCCACCGCTGCCGGCCGACCTGCCGGCGTGGCAGGCACTGGCGGCGAAGGCATCGCACTGGATGCTGTACGGGCTGATGCTGGCGATGCCGCTGATCGGCTGGGCGATGCTGTCCGCCGGCGGCTACCCGATCACCCTGTGGGGCGGCCTGCACCTGCCGCCGATCGTGCCGCATACCCCGGCGCTGTATGCCGCCCTGCGCAACGCGCACAGCCTGCTGGCCTATGTGCTGTTCGCCACGGTGCTGATGCACGTGGGCGCGGCGCTGTTCCACCTGTGGGTGCGCCGCGATGGCGTGTTCCAGGCGATGGCGCGCGGGAAGGATTGAGCGGGGCCTCGGATCGGTAGCGCCGGGCCACGCCCGGCGGATCGTTTCGCCGCACGTGCAGGCGAAGATCAAGGGCGGCCGCTTCGCTCGCCGGGCACGGCCCGGCGCTACAGCCAGCCCTTCTGCCGCGCCAGCCGGTACGCCTCGATGCGGTTGGCCACGCCCAGTTTGCCGATGCACTCGGACAGGTAATTGCGCACCGTGCCGTGCGACAGCCCCAGCTGCTCGGCGATCTCGCTGGCCGTGCGGCCCTCACCGGCCAGGCGCAGCACGCGGCGCTCGCGGTCGGTCAGTGGATCGGCCTGCGACCACGCGTCCATCGCCAGCTGCGGGTCGATCGCGCGGATGCCCTGCTGCACCTTGCGCAGCGCTTCGGCCAGGTTCTCCGCCGGGGCATCCTTCAACAGATAACCCAGCACCCCCGCTTCCAGCGCGCGGCGCAGGAAACCGGCGCGGGCGAAGGTGGTCACGATGACGACCTTGATCGGCAGTTCGTGGCGGGCGATGCGCTGGGCCAGCTCGAGACCAGTCAGGCCAGGCATCTCGATGTCGGTCACCAGGATGTCCGGCTGCAGCTGCTGCAGCATGCGCCAGGCGGTTTCGCCGTCGGCGGCGCTGCCCAGCACCTCGATGTCCGGCTCCAGCCCCAGCAGCGCCGACAGCGCGCCGCGCACCATGGCCTGGTCCTCGGCCAGCAGGATGCGGATCATGCCGCA
This sequence comes from Stenotrophomonas sp., assembly GCA_003510825.1. GTDB lineage: Bacteria > Pseudomonadota > Gammaproteobacteria > Xanthomonadales > Xanthomonadaceae > Stenotrophomonas. The sequence goes on along the minus strand of DOKO01000308.1, from coordinate 2,019 downwards.
CCGTCCTGTGCCAGCGACGCCGGCGGGACTGGCGTGGTGGCCGCTGCCAGCGGTACGCGCACGCTCACCACGGTGCCCTCGCCCCTGCCCGACTGCAGCTGCAGCTGGCCGCCCAGCGCGGCCACGCGCTCGCGCATGCCGCACAGGCCATTGCCTTCGGCCTGCAGGCCGCCCCGTCCGTCATCGCGTATCTGCATCACCAGCTGCCGTCCTTCCTGCAAGAATTCCACCCGCGCCTGGGTCGCCTGCGCATGGCGCACGATATTGGTGGCCGCCTCGCGCAACACCAGGGCCAGGCCGCGCTCCACCTCCACCGGCATCGGTGGCGGCACCGTGTAATGCAGGTGCACCTGCTGGCATTCCAGCAGCAGCCGCGCCGAGGCCAGCTCGCCGGCCAGATCGCTGGCACGGATGCCGGTGACCGCACTGCGCACCTGCGCCAGTGCCTCGCGGGCGATGGCCTCGGCCTCGCCGATCTCCTGCCGCGCACGCGCGTCATCGCGGTCGTACAGCTTGCGCGCCAGTTCCAGCTTCAACGTGATCAGCGACAGCGTGTGGCCGAGCAGATCGTGCAGGTCACGGCCGATGCGCTCGCGCTCGGCCGTGGTCGCCAGCCGCCGCACTTCCTCCTGCGACAGCTGCAGGGCCACGTCGCGCTGCTGGCTCAACGCCTCCACGTTCACCACCAGGCCGACGATGAAGGACACCGCCGGCATCCACACCAGCGCCTGCCACGGGTAGCCGAAGTACAGCGCGGCCGAGCAGAACACGATGTTCAACCCGGTCAGCTGCAGCAGGTACATCCACCAGCCGCTGCGCCCGCTCATGCGCATCAGCACGCAGCCGAACACGAAGTAGCTCAGGCCGGACGGGTACCACGGCAGCAGCACCAGCGACAGCGCGACCATCGCCAGCGCATAGCGCGGGCCGTGGTGGCGCGGCGCCAGCATCACCCGTGCATACAGGAACAGGAACAGCGGATAGCTGGCCAGGGTGAGGAACAACCAGCGCAGGGTGAAGCCATTGCCCAGCGCGGGCGTCAGGAAGATCCACACCGACCACAGCAGGTGGATCGCACCGCTCCACGGTGATTTGCCGCGCCGCAACTGGTCGGCCACGGCAGAATCCGGCGCGGGGCGCAGCAGGGAGGCAAGCCAGCTCGACGACACGGGCGGATCCAGGCGGGGACGTTCGCTGCCGATCATGCCAGTTCAGCCGACCCGGCGCAGGCGACGACGCGCCAGCAGCAATGCCACCACGGTCACGCCCAGCAGCACCAGCAGATGCCCGGCGAGGCTGCCTGCCGCAGGCAGCCCGACCACCGGCAGCGCCAGCTGCGCCAGGTGCCAGGTCGGCCACAGCGGCGCCATCGTCGAGAACAGCTTGGGCAGCGCCGACAACGGCAGCCACAGGCCCGAGAGCAGGGCCAGCGGCAGGTACACCAGGTTGACCATCGCCGGTGCCGCGCTGGCACTGACATGGCTGCCGATCAGCAGGCCGATGGCGCCCAGCGGCAGGGCCGCCAGTGCGGCCACGGCCAGCAGCTGCAGGATCTGCTGCACCTGCAGATGCACGCCGCCCAGGGTACTGGCCGCGGTGACCAGCAGGCCGGCCACCAGCAGTGCGAACATCACCGCCATCGCCAGCCGTGCCAGCAACGGTGCCGCCGCCGGCATCGGCAGCGCGCGCTTGAGGGTCAGCAGGCCGCCTTCGCGGTCCAGTGCCAGCTGCACGCCGAAACCGAACAACGCCGGTGCCATCGCGCCGAACACGCAGTAGGTGGCCAGCAGGTACAGCGGCGCGTGGCCACGCCCCAGCAGCACGCCGAACAACAGGTAGAACAGCACCGGCAACAGCAGCGACGGCACCGCGAAGGCCGGCGTGCGCCAGGCCCGGCGCAGCTCGGCCTGCAGCTCGGCGGTGTAGGGACGCAGGGCGGCACGCACGGAAGCGCGCGGCGCGGCGAGGGTACGGGTCACGGTGTTCATGCGGCCTCCCGGGTCATGTCGAGGAAGGCGT
>DOKO01000269.1 GCA_003510825.1 Stenotrophomonas sp. | reverse complement strand
CGCTTCGACAACAGCGGGCAGACCTGCATCGCCGCCAAGCGCTTCATCGTGGTCGACGCGGTGGCCGATGAATTCACCCACCGCTTCGTCGAAGCCGCGGGCCAGCGCCAGTACGGCGATCCCAACGAGCGCGCCACCACGCTGGCACCGCTGGCCCGCGCCGACCTGCGCGACGAACTGCACAAGCAGGTGCAGGCCAGCGTGGCCAAGGGCGCGCGCATCCTGGTGGGCGGCGAGCCGATTGCCGGCAGCCATGCCGGTTACCCCGCCACGGTGCTCGACCAGGTCGGGCCGGGCATGCCGGCCTATGACGAAGAGCTGTTCGGGCCGGTGGCCGCAGTGATCCGGGTCAAGGATGAAGCCGAGGCCCTGCGCGTGGCCAATGACACCCGCTTCGGCCTGGGCGGCAGCGTGTGGACCGGGGACGTGGTACGCGGCGAGCGCTTCGCCCAGCGCATGGAATGCGGCGCGGCCTTCGTCAACGCCATCGTCAAGAGCGATGCACGGCTGCCGTTCGGTGGCAGCAAGGAGTCGGGTTTCGGCCGCGAGCTGGCCGACCACGGCATCCATGAGTTCATGAACATCAAGACCGTGTACGTGGCCTGATGCCGGGTGGTGGTGCCGGCCGCTGGCCGGCATCTCCCGCCGCTCCGGTCCGGTAGGTATCGACCGTTGGTCGATACGCCCTACAACCACTTCGCGCGCTTGAACAACCGGTACAACCCCACGCACACCGCGGCCACGCCGACGATCATCAACGGGTAGGACCACGGCTGGTTGAGCTCGGGCATGTGGCTGAAATTCATGCCGTACCAGCTGGTGATCAGGGTCGGCGCGGCCAGCAGCGCCGCCCACGCACCCAGGCGCTTCACCGTCTCGCCCTGCGCCAGCGTCACCAGCGACAGGTTCACGCTCAACGCCGTGCCCAGCATCTCGCGCAGGGTGTCGATCACATCGCTGATGCGCGCGGCATGGTCGTGCACGTCGCGCACGTACAGCTTCACTTCGTCGGGAATCAGGTCGCCCTGGTAGCGGCGCAGCTGCGCCAGCACGTCCTGCAGCGGTGCCACCGCCATGCGCATCTTGTTCAGTTCGCGCTTGAGCTCGTACAGGCGCGTCACCGTGCTGCGCTTGTAGGTCTCGGCGAAGATGTCCTTCTCCAGCAGGTCCAGCGTGTCGCGGAAGCGGGTGGTGATCGGCAGGTAGTTGTCCACCACGAAATCCGCCACCGCATACAGGCAGTACGACGCCCCCATCTTCAACAGCTGCGGTTCGCGTTCCACCCGCGCGCGCACCGGCGCGTAGGACAGCGATGCGCCATGGCGCACGGTCACCAGGAAACGCGGGCCAAGGAAGGCGTGGGTTTCACCGTACTGGATGCGCTCGTCGACCATCTGCGCGGTGGTCATCACCACGAACAGCGAGTTGCCGTAGGCCTCGGCCTTGGGGCGCTGGTGCGCATTGCGCGCATCCTCGATGGCCAGGTCGTGCAGGCAGAACTCTTCCTGCAGTTTCAGCAGCACGTCGTCGTTGGGGTCAAACAGGCCCACCCAGACAAAGCCGTTGCCACTGGCGATCACATCGCTGATGGCATCCAGGCTGATGTCATGGCGCTTGCCCTGGTCATCGTAGTGGACGCAGTTGATGACGCAGGCGGGGTTGTTCGAAGCGGGTGCGGAAGCGGAGGCGGGCAATGACATGCCCGCCATCGTGCGTCAGCGGGGTGTTTCGGACAAGTGAGGACGACGCGCCAGCGCCCAGGCCAGCGCGACGTGCACCGGCAGAAGCAGCACGATCCACTGCACGTTGTACTGCGCCTGCAGGCTCAGCCAGTGCAGCACCAGCGCCGCCACGGCCTGTGCGGCCAGCAGCCACAGCACGATGCTGAACATGCGTCCCGGCACGCGCCGGCGCAGCAGGGCGATGGCGCCCGGCAGCAGCAGCACCGCCAGCGGCGAGAGCAGCAGCAGGTTGCGGTTGGCCCACGCGGCGTAGTGGATGCTGAAGCCCCACAGGAACACCAGCACGCCACCGAACAGGGCGCACAGCAGCCAGAACGGCAGGGCGATGCCGGCCAGCAGGCGAGGGCGGCTGCGCAGGGCAAGCACGCCGGCGGCGATCACCAGGCCGCACAGCAGCCACGGCCACCAGCGCCGCGCGAATTCCTTCGGCTCGGGGGCGATGCGGTGCGGCAGCAGTTCCTGCTCGCTCTGCACCAGCGGCCGGCCATCGCTGTTGCGCACCTGGCGCAGCGCATCGGCCAGGCGCATCGGCACGAAGGCTTCCTGCCAGCGCGACAGCGGCTGGTCGGCGAACGGACCGAGGCCGACGTCGAAGCCCAGCCACATCCACGGTGCCGGCGATGCCAGGCGCACCGATTCGCTGCGGTAGGTGTTGCCACGCGAACGCCCGGACAGCTGCGCATGCAGGCCGCCATCCAGTGCCTTGTCCAGGGTGTCGCGCACCATCGTGGCGCAGTTGGCGGTGTAGTAGTCGTAGTGGTAGCGCGCGTTCTCGGGTTTGGCCCGTTCGGCCAGGCCAGCGGCCAGGGCACGGGCCTGGTCCGGGCGCAGGTCCAGCCACTGCACGCTGGCACCGCGGCCGGTCTCGTCGTAGTACGACAGGTCCTGCTGCAGCGGCAGTGCCACCAGGTAATACATCATGTCGCCGCGTGCGAAGCGGCTGATGAAATCATCCTCGGACGGATCGAAGTAGCCGAAGTTGTACGAGATCGCCTCGCCGCTGACCGGGTCGAGCACCACGATGGCGTCGTGGCCGAAGCGTTCGAAGAACACCGTGCCCGGCTGCATGGTCACCACGCCGATGCGCGGCGCCGGTGCCTCCTGCGGGGCGGCGGCATCGGCAGCCGGCGCGGCAGCCATCGCCTGCGCGAAGGCTGCCTGCGGCAGGGCCATGGCCAGCACGCACAGTGCCAGCCACACACTCAGGATCAGGCCCCGGCGCTTCAAGCGTCGTCCTGCTCGTCCGGCGGCAGCACCGTCACATGGAAGGCCTGCACCCGGCGCGCATCGGCGCGTGCCACGCGGAACATGAAGCGGTCCAGCGCCAGCTCGTCGCCCACCTCGGGCAGGTGGCCGATCGCTTCGGTCACCAGGCCGCCGATGGTGTCGTAGTCCTCGTCGGAGAACGTGGCACCGAAACGCTCGTTGAAATCGCCGATCGCGGTCAGCGCATCGACCACGTAGCGGCCGTCGGCCTGGATGGCGATCTGCGCCGACTGGTCCTCGGCCTCGTCGTGCTCGTCGTCGATCTCGCCGACGATCTGTTCCAGCACGTCCTCGATGGTGACCAGGCCGGCGACACCGCCGTACTCGTCCACCACCATGGCCATGTGGTTGCGCGACAGGCGGAACTCCTTCAGCAGCACGTTGAGCTTCTTCGCCTCGGGGATCAGCACCGCCGGGCGCAGCAGCTCGCGCACGTTGGCTGGCCCGTTGTCGGCGACCACGCCGCGCAGCAGGTCCTTGGCCAGCAGGATGCCAAGGATGTCGTCCTTGTTCTCGCCGTGCACCGGGAAGCGTGAGTGGCCCGATTCGACGACCTGTTTCATCAGGTCCAGGAAGGGCGCCTCGACCGGCAGCGAGACCATCTGCGAGCGCGAGATCATCACGTCGCCCACGGTCAGCTCGGCCACCGAAATGGCGCCTTCCATCATCTTCAGGGTATCGGCGGCGATCAGACCCTCTTCCTGCGCGGTGTGCAGGACAGCGACCAGCTCGTCGCGGGTATGGGGTTCGCCGGAGAAGGCGGAGGTCAGGCGTTCAAGCCAGCCGCGCTTCTTTTCATTGGGCTCCAGGGAGGAGCTACTACTGTCGTCTTCTGACATCTCTGGAAAAAGGGCACCCGGCAAGCCGGGCGTTGTCCCAAGTCTAGCAGGATGTTGGGGCCTTTCAGTGACCGCCGGCGGCCGCGGCCGGAACCTCGTCGTCGGCCGGCAGATCCAGGCTGTAGGTACAGCCGGCCAGGGTCTTGCCGGGGTGGCTGGCCACCGTGGACACGCTGAGGATGATCGACTCGATCTGGGCCTCGCCGGTCCTGGGGTCGGTCACGTCGCGGCTGACCACCTCGCGGCCGGCCATGAACTTGCCGTCCTGGTCGTAGCCGGTTTCCAGCTCCAGGCGCTTGGCCAGCGGGTGCGGGTCGGCCTGGTCCAGCACGGCCATCACGCTGGCGCCGGCCACGGCCACCCGCTCGGTCTGCTGGCCGAACACGGTGATCGGGTTGGCCAGGCGGAACTCGCTCATGAACTGGTTGCCCTGCGGCAGCGGCTGCAGGCCCTGGGCCACGGCCTTCAGCGGGTCGGCCAGCAGCGGTGCCAGCGCGGCATGCTCGGCCACGCCCTGGCGGCATTCGATCAGCGCCGGCAGGTCCAGCGGGGCGGCCGAAGCAGGGGCGGCGAGGGAGGCGAGCAGCAGGGGCAGGGCAGTACGCAGCAGCACAGGCAGGAGATCCGCGATGAAGGATGCCCGGACATGGTAGCGGCGCTGGACGGCGACCGCGACCAGTCGGCGGCTACGCCCTCAGCCCTGCGGTGCCGCGCGCCGTCGCGTCCATGCAGCCCGCACCCCGCCGCTGGCCAGCGCCCACAGCGCCATCACCGGCAGCGTCACGAACACCACGGTCAGGACCACGTGGATCAGACCCATTACGATGCCGGCTGCCAGCGTCAGGTAGTTCGGCTGCAGCGGCATCGGCAATCCGACCGGGCCTGCATGGCTGCGTACCAGCATGTAGGCGGCGGCAAGCGCGAACAGGGCGAGCAGCTGCACCCGGGGCGCCCGGAAGAAAGGCAGGCTGCCGCTGCCGCGGTGCAGGCGGCGCAGCACGAAAACGCGCCAGCTGAGCGGGGCGGTGCACACGCCGGCCAGCGGCAGCAGCAGTGCGATCACCGAGAGGGCGTTGAACATCTGCGGAGGGATCAGGCCGTGCGGCAGGCGCGACTGGACAAGGCCAATGAGGAACGCTGCCAGCAGGCTGACGGGCGACACCAGCGCCAGCATGAGCAGCAGCCAGTGCCTGCCATCGGGGTGGCGCGCGATGTTTAGACGCGCCACGTACAACCCAGCCACCGTTACAAGAATGCAGATCGCAGGTATGGCCAGCGCGGCCATGAGTTGACTCTTCATCGTCCATGACTCCCGGGGATGTCTGCCCGAGAGTACCGCGGTCCGGGCCTCAGCGCTCGCCGGCGTAAGGATCCTCGATGCCCAGCTCGGCCAGGATCTCGCGCTCGAGCTGCTCCATCGCCTCGGCTTCCTTGTCGTCCTCGTGGTCCCAGCCAAGCAGGTGCAGCACGCCATGCACGGTCAGGTGCGCGTAGTGGGCGTTCAACGCCTTGCCCTGCTCGTCGGCTTCGCGGGCCACCACCGGCGCGCAGATCACCAGATCACCCAGCAGCGGGAACTTCACGCCCTTGGGCAGGCCTTCGGGCACATCGGCGGGGAAGCTGAGCACGTTGGTGGCGTAATCCTTGCCACGGTAGTGCCGGTTCAGCGACTGCCCTTCCTTGGCATCGACCACGCGGATGGCCAGGTCGGCCTCGCGGATGCGTCCCTTCAGGGCCGCCGCCACCCATTTGCGGAAGCTCACCGCCGCCGGCAGGCCGGTGCGGGGCAGGGCGTAGCTGATGGCGACATCAAGTCGCACGGGGCCTTTGGTCATGGGGTAGCTCCAGGTTGAATCTGATGCAGGTCGCGGCGGTCGTAGGCATTGACGATGCGTGCCACCAACGGGTGGCGGACCACGTCGCGCGCTTCGAAGAACGTGAACGTCACGCCCTCCACATCGCGCAGCACGTCGATGGCGTCGCGCAGGCCCGACTTCACGTGCTTGGGCAGGTCGGTCTGGGTCAGGTCGCCGGTGACCACCGCAGTGGAGCCGTAGCCCAGGCGGGTCAGGAACATCTTCATCTGTTCGATGGTGGTGTTCTGCGCCTCGTCCAGGATCACGAAGGCATCGTTGAGCGTGCGCCCGCGCATGTAGGCCAGCGGCGCGATCTCGATGACGTTCTTTTCCAGCAGCTTGACCACTTTTTCCACGCCCATCATTTCGTACAGGGCGTCGTACAGCGGGCGCAGGTA
>DOKO01000265.1 GCA_003510825.1 Stenotrophomonas sp. | reverse complement strand
CCCGCGCAAGCGGGCGTTTTTTTGTGGGGTCAGACCCCTTCCGGCAGGGAAGGGCTCTGACCCCGGTTGCCGCTTGGATGGGGTCAGAGCCCTTCCTGGCGGAAGGGATCCGACCCCGCGCGCATCAGTTCAACGCCTTGATGGTCAGGTCCAGCGCGTCGCGGCCGCCTTCGCGCTGCAGGATGCGGGTCGGCACCGGGAACTCGGGCACGATCCAGGCGATCTGTTCCTTGTCGCCGTCCACGCGCGAGACCTTGGTGGCCTGGTAGCTCTTGCCGCCCACGGTCACCGCTTCCTTGCCCACGACCTTGTAGGTCATGTTCTTGATGCGGCCTTCGTCCACCATGCGGTAGGTCAGCGGCTTGCCGGCGGCCAGGTCGCGGGCGATCGCCAGGTTGATCAGCAGCGCATCCATGTCACCGGCCTTCAGCGCGACCGGGCCGGCGCGGTCCGGCTTGATGTCGCCGGTCCAGGTGGCCTGGTTGCTGGTCCAGTTGTAGTTGGCCTGCACGTTGCGCTTCTTCACCAGCAGCGCCGAGCGGTCCTGGCTGCTCAGCGGGCGCAGCTGGCCACGCACTTCCTCGAACACGGTGCTCTGGCTGAGGTCGGCCAGCTGGTTCTTCACCTGCAGGTTATAGCGCCACTTGCCGGTGCCTTCGTTGGCCAGGGTCATGGTGCCGTTGGCCTGCATGCCCATGTAGCTGGCCAGGTAATCGGCCTTGAACGGCTGCAGGGCCATGGCCGGCAGGCTGGCCACCGACAGTGCGGCAGCAGCGATCCAGGTCAGCGGGCGGGTCAGGGTCGTCATGCTCATACTCCTTGGTATTCGATCAGGCGCAGGTCGACACGGTCCTCGCCATCTTCGCGTTGCAGGATGCGCACCGGGGTGGGGACACCGTTGGCGATCCAGAGAATGGTTTCGTTCTTGCCGCCGTTGGTGCGGTACACCTTCAGTGCGTTGTAGGACAGGTCGCCGACCTCGACGTTCTCGGTCTGTGCGGCGGCCTGGTAATCGTGCTGGCGCACCTTGCCCAGTTCGACGTAGCGGTAGTGCATCACCGCGCCGGGGCGGGCATCGCGCATCAGCGACAGGTTCAGCAGCAGCGCGCTCTGGTCGCCGGGCTGCAGCGGGATGGGCTGGGCGCGGTCCTTCTTCACGTCACCGGTCCATTGCGCGGTGCCGGCTTCCCAGTTGTAGGTGCCCACCGCCTTCTTGCCCAGGAACAGGCCCTTGCGCACGGTGCTCTGGCTCAACGGCGCGTACACGCCATTGCGCTCCTCGAACACGGTGCTCTGCTCCAGGTTCAGGCCGAGCACGCTGGCGAAGCCGCGACGGCCGACCACCTGCATGTCCACCCGCCACTGGTTGCCGCCGGTGTGGCTGACCTGCATGGTCGCATCGCCTGCTTCCTTGCCCTTGTAGAAGGCCTGGTAGGTGGCGCTGAACGGCTGCAGCGGCGGCGGCTCCCAGGCCATCGCCGGCAACGCGGGCACGGCCGGTTCGGGCGGTGCCTGGATCACGGGCGCGGGCTCGCTCGACGGCGGAGTCTGTGCCCAGGCGGCGAAGGCGAGCACGGCGAACGGCAGCAGCAGGAATTTGCGCAACGGAGGCGTGTTCTTCATGGCGGGCAGGAACCGCAGGAGGAGGCAGGATGCCAGCCCCGCAGTCAGCGGGGCGTGTGCACGGGCGTTACCGGTTCAGGTTTCCGGCGGAATCTAGAGCCAACGGGCTAAACAGGGGGTGACCGTCGAGTGTCGGCTGACCCTCCCGTTCAGCCAGGCGGCCGCCGCACAGCAGCTGCAGGGTGGCGATCAGCAACGGATGTTCGACCGCCAGCACCCGGTTGGCGAGGCTGTCAGCGTCATCGCCGGCCAGCACCGGCACGCGCACCTGGGCCAGCACGGTGCCGGCATCCAGCTCAGGCACCACCAGGTGCACGCTGGCGCCGTGCTCGGCATCGCCGGCTTCCAGCGCACGGGCGTGGGTGTGCAGGCCCTTGTGCAGCGGCAGCAGCGACGGATGGATGTTGACCAGCCGGCCATTGAAGCGCTGCACGAAGTCGGCGCCAAGGATGCGCATGTAGCCGGCGCAGACGATCCAGTCCGGGGCCGCCGCCTGCACGGCATCGCCCAGCGCCTGCTCGTACGCGGCGCGGTCGCTGAAGGTCTTCGGCGCATGTGCCCAGCGCTGGCCGGGCCCGACGCGCTGCAGTGCGGCGGCGTCGGGGCGGTCGGAGAAGACCCCCACCACCTTGGCCGGCAGGCGGCCGGCATCGATCGCATCAAGGATGGCCTGCAGGTTGCTGCCACGGCCGGAGGCCAGTACGGCGATGCGTGCGGTCATGCGGCGGCCATCGGGTATCTCAGAGGCGGGAAGGCGCGTTGGCTTCGAAGGCCGCCTTCACCTGGGGGCGCAGCAGCACCACCAGGGTGAACACGCCCAGCACGGTGCCGAACGGGGTGAACAGGCAGGCGATGGCGGCCACCACCATGCACAGCAGGTGCCGGCGCCGCTGCTTCAGGCAGCGCCCGGCATAGGCGATGAAGCCCGCCAGGCCCAGCCCGAAGGACACCGCGCAGCCGCCCATGATGATGAACATCCAGCCCATGAACTGCTGCTCATGCAGCGGCGTGGCCTGGCCGTTGGAGTTCATCGGCAGGGCGCCGCTGAGCATGGCGATGCCCATCACGATGTGCATGCAGAAGATCAGCCCGAACACGGCGGCCAGGCCGGCCACCACGTAATGGAAGATCGCCAGCAGGCGCAGGTGGTCGATGTCCTGTGCGGTCAGTGCGGGCGCAACCGGGGCCGGGGGCGGCACCGGTGCGGCGGACAACGGGGGCGTAGCGTCCATGCGGGCTCCTTGGGTGTCGATCAGGCGATGCGGACGCGTTCGGCGCCGCTGGCGGTGACCACCTGACCGATCGGCCAGTGATCCAGGCCCTGCGCCTGCACGGCTTCGGACACCGCGGCGACCTGCTCCGGGGCGACGATCAGCACGAAGCCGATGCCGCAGTTGAAGGTGCGCCACATCTCGCTGTCGACCACGGCGCCTTCCTTCTGCAGCCACTGGAACACCGGCGGCAGCGGCCAGGCCGAAGCCTGGATGTCCAGGCCGAGGCCGTCGGGCACCACGCGGATGATGTTCTCGGTCAGGCCGCCACCGGTGATGTGGGCCATGCCGTGGATGGCCGCACCGTGCGACTTCAGCAGCGACAGGATCGGCTTGACGTACAGGCGGGTCGGCGCCATCAG
>DOKO01000115.1 GCA_003510825.1 Stenotrophomonas sp. | reverse complement strand
CATGCGGCGCAGCAGGAAGCGCGCTTCATCGGCACCGAGCTCGCCATCAACCAGGGCCGACAGCTGTTCGCGGTGGCGCTGGTCCAGGCGCTGCCCGGCGGGGGATTGGTGGTTCTGCGATTCGTTCAACGGACTGTGGGTCATACGCGGCTCTTCTCGCGGGTGGCGCTGCCGATGTCCAGCAGCGGCCGGAGTTCAGTGTCGATCGCCTCGCGCGCCCGGAAGATCCGGGACCGCACGGTGCCGATCGGGCACCCCATCTTCTGCGCGATTTCCTCGTAACTCAGGCCTTCCACCTCGCGCAGGGTGATCGCCGACCGGAGTTCTTCCGGCAGCGCGTTGACGGCCTTCATCACCGTCTGTTCCAGCTCCTGGCGCATCAACTCGCGTTCGGGCGTGTCGGTGTCGCGCAGGCGTGTCCCGGTATCAAACTGCTCGGCGTCGCCGATGTCGATGTCATCGGTCGGCGGGCGTCGGTTGTGTGAAGCCAGGTAGTTTTTGGCGGTGTTCACGGCGATCCGATGCAACCAGGTGGAGAACTGGGCATCGCCACGGAAACTTCCGATCGCGCGATAGGCGCGGATGAAAGTGTCCTGGGCGACGTCCTGACATTCGCTCCAGTCGGCGATGTAGCGACCGACCAGACCGACGACCCGGTGCTGGTACTTGCGTACCAGGACATCGAAGGCCGCGCTCTCGCCGCGCTGCACGCGCCGGACCAGTTCCAGATCCAGCTCCTGTGGTGTTTCAACATCGGCCATGAGGGGCCGCACTCCTGTCAGCCCAACCGACGTCGGGCAATGAGACTGCCAATCCCGGGAAAAGTTCAGTCGCCGATCACCTGGCGCCGCACCAGCTTTTAACCACCGTTCCGCTAGCGTCCCGGTCCGGGGCCATGGATCCGGGGTCGCCACACCCCAGCTATAGGGATTTGACGCGGGGGAAACAACCTCTGGATCATAGCCGCTTCTCCATACACAACCGGATGGAACGTTCATGCTCTCAGGCTTCGATGGTCTCCGCTTCAGCCACTGGCACCCCGAGATCCGCGATGACGGCGTGGTCGTGCTGTCTTTGGATCGTCAGGACAGCAGTGTCAACGCGATGTCGCAGGACGTGCTGCTGGAGCTGGGCGACCTGCTCGAGCGCATCGCCCTGGACCCGCCCAAGGGCGTGGTCGTCCAGTCGCTGAAGAAGGCCGGCTTCATCGCCGGGGCGGACCTGAAGGAGTTCCAGGAGTTCGACCGCCGCGGCACCGTGAACGACGCGATCCGCCGTGGCCAGTCCACCTACCAGAAGCTGGCCGAGCTGCCCTGCCCCACCGTGGCGGCCATCCACGGCCACTGCCTGGGCGGCGGCACCGAGCTGGCGCTGGCCTGCCGCTACCGCGTGGCCTCCAATGACAGCAGCACCCGCATCGGCCTGCCGGAGACCCAGCTGGGCATCTTCCCGGGCTGGGGCGGCAGCGCGCGCCTGCCGCAGCTGGTGGGCGCGCCCGCGGCGATGGACATGATGCTGACCGGCCGCACCCTGTCGGCCTCGGCCGCCCGCGGCATCGGCCTGGTCGACAAGGTGGTGGCCCCGGCGGTGGTGCTCGATACCGCCGTGGCCCTGGCCCTGTCCGGTACCACCCGCCCGTTCAAGCAGCGCGCGACCGCCTGGGCCACCAACACCTGGCTGGCGCGCAAGCTGCTGGCCCCGCAGATGATCAAGCAGGTCGCACGCAAGGCGAAGAAGGACCAGTACCCGGCGCCATACGCGCTGATCAGCACCTGGCAGCGCACCGCCGGCAAGCCGGTGCAGGCGCGCCTGGACGCCGAGCGCCGCGCGGTGGTGAAGCTGGCCAGCACGCCGACCGCGCGCAACCTGATCCGCATCTTCTTCCTGACCGAACGCCTGAAGGGCCTGGGCGGCGGCGATTCCGGCATCCGCCACGTGCACGTGGTCGGCGCCGGCGTGATGGGCGGCGACATTGCCGCCTGGGCTGCCTACAAGGGCTTCGAGGTGACGCTGCAGGACCGTGAGCAGCGCTTCATCGACCCGGCCATGGAGCGTGCGCAGGCCCTGTTCGCCAAGAAGGTGCGCGACGAGAGCAAGCGCCCGGCGGTAGCGGCGCGCCTGCGTGCCGACCTGGAAGGCAACGGCGTGGCCGAGGCCGACCTGGTCATCGAAGCGATCATCGAGAACCCGGAGGCCAAGCGTGCGCTGTACCAGACGCTGGAACCGAAGATGAAGCTGGATGCGCTGCTGACCACCAACACCTCGTCGATTCCGCTGGTGGAACTGCGCGACCACATCCAGTGTCCGGCGCAGTTCGCGGGCCTGCACTACTTCAACCCGGTGGCGCAGATGCCGCTGGTGGAAATCATCCATCACGACGGCATGGCGCCGGAGACCGAGCGCCGCCTGGCCGCATTCTGCAAGGCGCTGGGCAAGTTCCCGGTGCCGGTGGCCGGCAGCCCGGGCTTCCTGGTCAACCGCGTGCTGTTCCCGTACATGCTGGAAGCGGCCACCGCGTATGCCGAGGGCATTCCGGGCCCGGTGATCGACAAGGCGGCGGTGAAGTTCGGCATGCCGATGGGCCCGATCGAGCTGATCGACACGGTGGGCCTGGACGTGGCCGCCGGCGTGGGCAAGGAGCTGGCACCGTTCCTGGGCCTGCAGGTGCCCGAGGCGCTGGCGACGGTGGACCCGGCCAAGCGCGGCAAGAAGGATGGCCAGGGCATCTACACCTGGGAGAACGGCCGGGCGAAGAAGCCGGACGTGGCCCGCGACTACCAGGCCCCGGCGGACCTGGAAGACCGCCTGATCCTGCCGCTGCTGAACGAGGCGGTGGCCTGCCTGCACGAAGGCGTGGTGGCCGATGCTGACCTGCTGGATGCGGGTGTGATCTTCGGTACGGGGTTTGCCCCGTTCCGTGGTGGTCCGATCCAGCACATCCGTGCGGTGGGTGCCGATGCGATCGTCGAGCGGCTGAAGGCGCTGCAGCAGCGCCACGGCGACCGTTTCGCCCCGCGCCCGGGCTGGGACAACCCCGTCCTGCGCGAACCCGTGGTGTGAGTTTTGCGGCCGGGCCTGCGGCCCGGCACCCGCTGGATCAAAAGCCAAAGCCAGAGCCGGAGCCGGAGCAACAGCCGGCTCTGGCTTTTCTGTTTGTTGGGCGGGGCGGTGTGGGCTTGCAGGACACGCCGTAAACCC
>DOKO01000336.1 GCA_003510825.1 Stenotrophomonas sp. | reverse complement strand
CGCCCGGCGCAGCTGCGCGGCCTGTCGCCGGACCAGGTGCTGGTGCTGGTGAACGGCAAGCGCCAGCACACCTCGGCGATGATCAACGTCAACGGCACCATCGGCCGTGGCTCCTCGGCGGTGGACATCAATGCCATCCCGATCGCCGCCATCGAGCGCGTGGAAGTGCTGCGTGACGGCGCCTCGGCCCAGTACGGCTCGGACGCCATCGCCGGCGTCATCAACATCGTGCTGAAGGGCAGCGGCAGTGGCGGCAGCCTGGCCGTGGATTACGGCCAGTACTCGGCCGGTGACGGCAACAAGTACCAGCTCTCCGGCGACACCGGCGTCGAGTTCGCCAACGGCCGTGGCCGCGTGCACGTCGCCGGCCAGATCAGCCAGCAGGACGAAAGCAACCGCGCCGGCCCGTACCGCGGCACCACCCCGAACACCGGCAATTTCCCGGCCATCGGTGAAACCACCTTCGTCGTCGGCGACCCGCGCGTGGACGCCACCGCGGCCTCGCTCAACGGCAGCTTCGATTTCAGCGACCACGTGACCGGCTACGCCAGCGCGCTGCTCAGCAACCGCGACATCACCTCGTTCGCGTTCTACCGCTCGCCCAACCACAGCAGCCAGACCGCGCTGCTGTCGCAGATCTACCCGGACGGCTACGTGCCGGAGATCAACCAGTACTCGAAGGACCGCTCGCTGGTGGCCGGCGTCAAGGGCAACACCGACAGCGGCTGGACCTGGGACCTCAGCCTGAACCACGGCGAGAACACCCTGGACTTCAACACGCGCAACAGCATCAACTACAGCTTGGGTGCCACCAGCCCGCGCTCGTTCTACGA
Organism: Stenotrophomonas sp.; assembly: GCA_003510825.1. Lineage (GTDB taxonomy): Bacteria > Pseudomonadota > Gammaproteobacteria > Xanthomonadales > Xanthomonadaceae > Stenotrophomonas. The sequence goes on along the minus strand of DOKO01000336.1, from coordinate 4,798 downwards.
CGGCACGCTGAAGTACCAGCAGGACATCTTCAATGCCGACTTCACCAAGTCGCTGGACTGGGGCCTGGCCTACCCGGTCACCCTGTCCTTCGGTGGTGAATACCGCAAGGAAAAGTGGGACCAGAACCCGGGCGAACTGAACTCCTACACCGGCACCGGTGCCCAGGGCTTCGCCGGCTTCACCCCCACCAATGAAGTGCACGCCGACCGCCACAACTACGCGGTCTATGCCGGCCTGGAAGCAGACCTGACCGACAAGTTCTCTGCCGGCGTGACCGGCCGCTATGAGGACTATTCGGACTTCGGCGACCGCTTCTCCGGCAAGCTGTCGGCGCGCTATGCCTTCACCGACAAGGTCGCGCTGCGTGCCACCGCCTCCAGCGGTTTCCGCGCCCCGTCGCTGGCCCAGCAGGGCTACCAGGCGGTGACCAGCCAGTTCACCAATGGCGTGTTCGTCGAACGCGGCACCTTCCCCACCACCAGCCAGGCCGCACAGGCGCTGGGCGCTTCGCCGCTGAAGGCAGAAACGTCCACCTCCTACAGCCTGGGCCTGGTGCTGCAGCCGGTTGACCGCCTGTACATCACCGTCGATGCCTACCAGATCGATATCGACAACCGCATCGCGCTGTCGTCCAGCATCACCACCAACGCCGCCACCAGCGCACTGCTGGGCACGTTGGGCCTGCCGCAGGTGACCGCGTTCTCGTACTTCACCAATGGCCTGGACACCCGCACCCGCGGTGTTGATTTCGTCTCCAGCTACACCGTGCCGTTCGCGGCCAGCAGCCTGGAACTGACCGCGGCCTACAGCTACAACGACACCAAGGTGCAGCGCGTGGGCGGCACCCCGGCCGTGTTCGGCACCCTGGGCCTGACCCAGTCGCTGATCGGCCGTGATGAGATCGGTCGCATCGAGGACAGCTACCCGCGCGACAAGACCGTGCTGAGCGGCACCTGGCGTTCGGACCACTGGGAACTGGGCCTGGCCGCCACGCACTACGGTGAGTTCACCGTGCGCAACTCGGCCACCGCCCTGCGCGACCAGACCTACGGCGACAAGTGGGTGCTGGACGCCTCGGTGAGCTACAAGCCGAGCAGCAACTGGACCCTGACCGTGGGCGCCGACAACCTGCTGGACGAGTACCCGGACCGCACCGAAGACCTGCAGAACTCGACCTTCGGCATGCTGCCCTACAGCAACTACTCGCCGTTCGGCTTCAACGGCGCGTATGTCTACGGCCGCATCAAGTACAACTGGTAAGGGATAACGAGCGTGCCGGGCCCTGCCCGGCTGCTTCTCCACACGCCCGCCGGCATTCCCCCCGGCGGGCGCGGTCGTGAACGCATGCCGGCGCCGGTTCCCGCGCCCGGCTTCCAGACTGTGCTCTGCTGCACGGGCTTCACAGGTAGTGGCATGCATAATCAACGGACCAACGAAGGAGCCGCTCCGTGACGAGAGCCTGCATCACTCGCCGCCATGTGCACGCTGCACTCGCGTGGGTTGCGTTGGCGGCCCCCCTGTCAGGGTGTTCAGGAGATCACGTGAAACCCAGCTATTCCAGATCGAGCCTCGAGCCGGTCGTCGCAACCCAGCTCTCCGCAGCGACGCTCCAGGTCCAGTTCAATGAGCCAATGGAAAGCATGTATTACGCAGCAGGGATGAGCTATGTCGTGGAGGAAGGCACCATGACGGTCGTTGTTGATCGCTGTCCCATATCCGGCCAATGCACAACCATGCTGCGGCGCGACGTGAAGCCCGGACCTGCTGGCCCAGCCCGTCAGGAAATTCCCTTGATGGCGCCGCGCGTGGTGATGCTCTTCGCCGATGGCGAAACACAGATTTTTCCATAAGGGCATCCCATGAGCGACAAGGTCGTCCTCGGCATCCACAGTCAGGTGGACCCCAATACACAGGGGTCGTTCGATCAGTTCGTGGACGGCCACGCCTGGATCTCGGTGACGCGAAATGGCCAGACGACGTTCCATGGACTCTGGCCAGACAACCATCCGCTCGTTGAGGACAATGGCCCAGGTTCAGACATCCGTGTAGGCAGGGAAGCCCTGGCCACACCTACCGCCTCACGCTATTACGAATTGACTCCCGAGGAGGTCAAGCGGCTTGAGCAGGCCTTGGGCGAAAATGTCACCTGGTCATATGGCAATACCTGCGCATCGTGGGCGAGCAGTACCGTTAAAAACGTTACTGGGCAGTCCCTGGATGCAGGCGAACTGCTGTTCACCGACACGCCGCGGGAGCTGATCGAGTCCATCCGCAAGGCAGAGCGCGTGCAGCCCACCAGCCCTTCGCAGCCGCAACCGGCAGCCGAACGGCCGGGAACCAGCATCCCATCGCTGAGCGATGCCTCGGAATCGCTTCACCAGCAAGCACTCGCGGGCGTCCATGCGCTGGACGCCTCGCTGGGTCGCGCACCTGATGAATCCAGCCAACGCATGGCGGCCAGCCTCACCCAACTTGCCCGGGCAGAAGGTCTGGAACGGATCGATCATGTGGTATTGGGCTCGCCGAGCGGTCAGCCCCCTCGGCCGGAGAACATCTTTGTCGTCCAGGGAGCCATGGATGACCCGGGCCATCTGCGTGCTCATATCAACATTGAAGCGGCACTCCAGCCATCCGTCGCGGAGTCGCTGCGGCAGGTTCATCAGTTGGACACGCAGTTGGCGGCTTCGCCACAGCAGGCCGAGCCTGCCCTGGAAGAGACCCAGCGCCCGCAGATGGTGTGATCGTCGACGGCTGCGCCTGGCGCCTCCCATAGGCAGGCGCCATTCGGCCCGTCAGGACCCGCCAGCCCTCACCAGGGTTTGATACCTCACCCGTCCAGGTCGCCTGGGTGACGATCCGATACGCTGGCTGGGTTTGCCGTATGTGGCCGCATCGGTGAAAATCGGGGCATCCCCCCGATTTCCTGCGAGTGCCGATGCACCATGACACCGACCTGATCAACATCGTGGCCGTTGGCCTGGGGCTCGCCTTCATCTTCGGCGCGCTGGCCAACAAGCTGCGCTTGTCTCCTCTGGTCGGGTACCTGGTGGCTGGCATCTGCGTCGGCCCGTTCACCCCGGGCTTCGTCGCCGACCAGGCGCTGGCCAACCAGCTGGCCGAACTGGGCGTGATGCTGCTGATGTTCGGCGTCGGCCTGCACTTCTCGCTGAAGGACCTGATGGCGGTGAAGGCCATCGCCATCCCCGGCGCCATCGGCCAGATCGCCGTAGCCACCCTGCTCGGCTGGGGCGTGGCCTGGCTGATGGGCTGGCCGGCCCTGCATGGGGTCATCTTCGGTTTCTCGCTGGCCACCGCCAGTACCGTGGTGCTGCTGCGGGCGATGGAAGAACGCCGCCTGCTGGAAACCCTGCGCGGCAAGATCGCGGTGGGCTGGCTGATCGTCGAGGACCTGGCCTGCGTCCTGGCACTGGTGATGATGCCGGTGCTGGCCGGCGTGTTCGGCCCCGACGCCGCCAAGGAAACCCACACCCTCGGCAGCGTGCTGGCCGACATCGGCTGGACCTTCGTGCAGCTGGGCCTGTTCGTGGCGGTGATGCTGGTGGTCGGCCGCCGGGTGATTCCGTGGATCCTGGAGCGCATCGCCGGCACCGGTTCGCGCGAGCTGTTCACCCTGTCGGTGCTGGCCATCGCGCTGGGCGTGGCGTTCGGCTCGGCCATGCTGTTCGGCGTGTCCTTCGCGCTGGGCGCGTTCTTCGCCGGCATGCTGCTCAACGAATCCGAGCTGAGCCACAAGGCGGCGCACGATTCGCTGCCGCTGCGCGATGCGTTCGCGGTGCTGTTCTTCGTCTCGGTGGGCATGCTGTTCGACCCCAACATCATCGTGCAGCACCCGTGGCAGGTGCTGGCGACGGTGGCCATCATCATGTTCGGCAAGTCGGCGGCGGCGTTCTTCATCGTGCGCGCCTTCGGCCACCCGACCAGCACGGCGCTGACCATCTCGGCCAGCCTGGCGCAGATCGGCGAATTCGCCTTCATCATCGCCGGCCTCGGCGTGGCCCTGCAGATCCTGCCGAAGGAAGGCCAGTCGCTGGTGCTGGCTGGCGCGCTGGTGTCGATCATGCTGAACCCGCTGGTGTTCGGCCTGCTGGACCGCTGGCAGGCCAAGCAGGAGCAGTCGACGCAGGCGGCCGAGCCCGAAGAGGCCACTGGCCCCTCGCGCGACCTGCATGGCCACGCCATCGTGATCGGCTACGGCCGTGTGGGCAGCGAGCTGGCGCAGGTGCTGCGCGACCGCGGCGTGCCGGTGCTGGTGATTGATGACAACAAGGAACACGTCGAGCAGGCCCATGCCAAGGGCCTGGCGGCGATCCGCGGCAGCGCGGCGGCCGACCGGGTGCTGGCCGAGGCCCATCCGGAACGCGCGAAGATCGCGGTGCTGGCCATTCCGCAGCCGCTGGAAGCCGGTGAGGCGCTGGCCAAGCTGCGGGCGATCAACCCGGACCTGACCCTGCTGGCGCGGGCGCACAGCGATGCGGAAGTGAAGCATCTGCTGGAACACGGTGCCGATGGCACGGTGATGGCCGAGCGCGAGCTGGCGTATTCGCTGGCGGAGATGATCATGTCGACGCCGCCGTACCGGAATCTGGGGCAGCACAGCATCCCGGTGGTGTAAGAGGTATGCGGTTGGCAGGGCTTGCAGCCCTGCACCTGCTGAATCAACTTCAACGTCAAAGGCCGGCATTCCGTTGGATGGCGGGGTCGGATCCGTTTTCCATTGGAAAACGGCTCTGACCCCTTGGTGCGTGCGAACGGAGCTTGGTAGGTGTCGACCTTGGT
>DOKO01000378.1 GCA_003510825.1 Stenotrophomonas sp. | reverse complement strand
CGCCTTCGACAGTTTCCTGCGAGCTGTTGGATCCTGCTGCTGAGGGTGGGTGCCGACCGTTGGTCGGCACGGGACCTGCTCTGGTAGGTGTCGACCTTGGTCGACACACGAGCGGAGCGACCGGCTTCTGCTCTTCTTTTTCTTTTCCGTGGCTGGCCGCGCACGGAAATTGTCAGAGGTCGGGTGGGTAGGTTGCGCAGGGGTGCGAGCGCCATGGATGGCGCTCACAAGCCTCCATGGACGGATTCACGGCGTCCCCTGCGCGGCCTACCCACCCGGCCCATCCGCAGATGCGCGGTCGCGGGCGACCAGCCACGAGGGGCTCAGCCGTTGGCCTGGATCCTTACCAGCCTTCCAGCACGATCTTGCCCTTCGCGCGATTGCTCTCCAACAGCGCATGCGCGCGCCGCAGGTTGGCGGCATTGATGCGCCCGAAGTGCTCGCCCAGCGTCGTCTGCAGCACGCCGGCATCGATCAGCTCGGCCACGCGGTTCAGCAGGTCGTGCTGGCGCTGCATGTCGGCGGTCTTGAACAGCGGGCGGGTGAACATCAGTTCCCAGTGCAGCGACAGCGCCTTGCGCTTGAGCGCCATCACGTCCAGCTGGCCGGGGTCGTCGATCAGGCCCAGCTGACCTTGCGGCGCCAGCACTTCCACGATCTGCGCGTAGTGCTGGTCGGTGTGGGTCAGGCTGGCCACGTGCTCGACCTGCGGGATGCCCAGCCGGGCCAGGCCTTCGGTCAGGGGCAGGCTGTGGTCGATCACATGGTGCGCGCCCATCGCGTAGACCCAGTCCTGGGTGTCGGGGCGCGAGGCGGTGCCGATCACGGTCAGCTTGGTCAGCGTGCGTGCCAGCTGCACCAGGATCGAGCCGACGCCGCCGGCCGCGCCGATCACCAGCAGGGTCTGCCCTTCACCACCGCCCTCGGCGATGCGCAGGCGGTCGAACAGCAGTTCCCAGGCGGTGATCGCGGTCAGCGGCAGGGCCGCGGCGGCGGCATCGTCGAGGCTGGCCGGCTTGCGGCCGACGCTGCGCTCGTCCACCAGCTGGTACTCGGCATTGCTGCCCGGGCGGTCGATCACGCCCGCGTAGTACACCGCGTCGCCGGGCTGGAACAGGGTCACTTCGCTGCCCACCGCATCGACCACGCCCACCGCATCCCAGCCCAGCACGCGCGGGCCCTCGGTGGCGGCGTTGCGGCGGACCTTGGTATCCACCGGGTTCACCGCCACGGCGCGCACCGCCACCCGCAGGTCGCGCGGGCCCGGCTGCGGCAGGTCCAGGTCGATGTCGATCAGGGCCTGCGGGTCATCGATCGGCAGGCCGGCGTGGGTGTAGGCAATGGCGCGCATGGCAGCGTTCCAGGGGGAAAGGAATCCACAGCGTGCGCCGCGCGCGCCTCTCCGGAAAGGCGCAGAATCAGTCAGCACTTTCACTCCGGCAATGAAAATGATCCGTTTCGACGATCTGCAGCTGTTCGTCCGCACCGCCGCGCTGGGCAGCTTTTCGCAGGCGGCACGCGAGGCCGACCTGCTGCCCGGCCAGGTGGCCGCCGCGGTAGCGCGGCTGGAACGCGAGCTGGACCTGCGACTGTTCGTGCGCACCACCCGCAGCCTGCGCCTGACCGGCGAGGGCGCGCTGTACCTGCCCTACGCGCAGGACGTGCTGGCGACCCTGCGCGAAGGCCAGGCCCGCGTGCAGGGCGAGGACGCCGACCTGCACGGCACCCTGCAGCTGTCGGCGCCGTCGGATTTCGGCCGCAACCTGCTGTTGCCGTGGCTGGCCACGTTCCGCGCCGCGCACCCGCGGCTGCGGCTGCACCTGCGCCTGTCCGACGAGGTGGCCGACATGTTCCGCGACCCGGTGGACGTGGCGATCCGCCTGGGCCACTTCGACGACGCCAGCTACGTGGCCTTGCCGCTGCTGGAGGGCAACCGTCGCGTGCTGGCGGCGGCGCCCGCCTACCTGCAGCGGCGTGGCGTACCGGCGCGGCTGGAGGACCTGCGCGAGCACGACTGCCTGGCCTACCAGCTGGGCGGACGCACCCACGACCGCTGGGCGTTCGAGGTCGAGGGACGGCGCGTGGTGGTGCCGGTGCGCGGCCCGCTGGTCTGCGACGATGCCGACGTGGTGCGGCGCTGGGCCGTGGCCGGTGAAGGCATCACCTACAAATCCTGGCTGGACCTGCGCGAGGACGTGCAGGCCGGTCGCCTGCAGGTGCTGCTGGACGGCGTCGGCAGCCACATCCCGCTGCAGCTGGTGTGCCCGCACCGCAAGCAGTTCTCGCCGGCGGTGCGGCAGCTGCACGCGCAGCTGCGCGACCACCTGCAACCGCTGCTGTCCGGCCTGCCCGGTGGCGAGGGCGGCCCCCTGTCGCCGGCCGCGGCGGTGGCCGACAATGGCGCCCCCCCGCAACAACAATGAGCCATGCCATGCCGTGGATGGGCATCCAGGACCTGTGGACGTTCCTGCTCGCCGTGCTGGTGTTCCTCGCCCTGCCCGGGCCCGGCACCTTCACCCTGCTTACTGCCACCGGCCGCGGCGGCGTGCGCGGCGGCTACACCGCGCTGGCCGGCCTGCTGCTCGGTGACCAGATCCTGATGTGGCTGGCGCTGGCCGGCGTGGCCGCGCTGCTGAAGGCCAACCCGCTGGTGTTCCACGCGGTGCAGTACCTCGGTGCCGCGTACCTGGTGTGGGTGGGCATCAGCCTGTTGCGCACGCCGAAGACCGAGGGCGGCGATGCCGGCCCGATCCGCATGCAGCCCGGCCGCTACTTCCAGCAGGCGATCCTGGTCAGCCTGCTCAACCCGAAGGCGATTTTGTTCTACATGGCCTTCCTGCCGCTGTTCATCGATCCGAAGGCGCACCACGGCATCGCGACCTTCGCGGCGCTGGCCGGCATCATCTTCGTGGTCAGCGTGGCGTACTGCTCGCTGCTGATCGGCGCGGGCAACCTGGCCCGCCGCCATCTCATCCAGCATCCGCGCATCAGCACCGTGCTGCGCCGCGTGGCCGGCCTGTTCCTGGTCGGCTTCGGCATCCGCCTGGGATTGAACGGATGATCCGGCGGCTGGCCGTGCTGGTGTTCGCCGTGCTGCTGGCCGACACCGCGGCGGCGGCAACAGCGCAGGACCATCGCTGCCTGACCGGCGGCCGCAACGACAACCTGCACCTGCTGTGGCGCTGGCTCGACGATGGCAGCGCCGATGTGCAGTACGCCGGCCAGCGCGGTCGCCTGCCGGTGCAGCGGGTGTCGCAGGAAACGACGGTGCTGGACGAAGACCGTCCCACGCAGTTCGACAGCGTGTGGGAAGAACGCATCGAGGGCCGCCGCAACGGGCGCTACTACCTGACCACGCAGGGCGCGCGCGTCTACGGTTTCAGCTACGAGCACGCGCGCGATGGGCGCCGCACGGAGTTCAGTGAAGACCTTGAGGCGTGGCAGGAAGACGGCTGCCATTGGCCGGGTGTCGAACCGCTGACCGTAGCGTCGAGCCTGCTCGACTGATGTGCCCGTAGCGTCGAGCTTGCTCGACTGATGCAAAGAGCAGTCGAGCAAGCTCGACGCTACCGGTCGTGCATTTCCGCGCGCAGGTGGTCGATGAACACCCGCAGCTTGGGAGCCATCTGCTCGCGCGCCGGGTAATACAGGTGGAAACCGGGAAACGGCGGCTGCCAGTCCTGCAGCACGCTCTGCAGTCGCCCGGCGGCGATGTCGTCGGCCATCAGCGAAGCGAAGCCCTGGGCCATGCCCAGCCCGGCAAGCACGGCGCGATGGGCGACGCCGGCATCGTTGAACACCAGCCGCCCGCTCACTTCCACGTCCAGCTCGTGGCCCTCTCGGCTGAACTCCCAGGGCATCAGCCGGCCGTTGGCCAGGCGGTGCACGATGCAGGCGTGGCCCTGCAGGTCGTGCGGGGTCTGCGGCACGCCGTGGCGCTCGAAGTAGGCCGGCGTCGCCACCACCACCTGCCGCTCGGGCGGCCCGACCGGCACCGCGATCATCCCCTGGGCCAGTGATTCGCCCAGGCGGATGCCGGCGTCGAAGCCCTCTCCCACCAGATCGGTCAGTGCCGGGTCGACGCACAGTTCCACCTGCACCTGCGGGTAGCGCGCCAG
>DOKO01000397.1:3826-3984 GCA_003510825.1 Stenotrophomonas sp. | reverse complement strand
GCCGGTGACCAGCGCCAACGGGTGGCGCAGGGTCACCCCGGCGGCGCGCGCCTGGTGGTCTTCCTGGGTGGCGGCAGCGGGGAACAGGCGCGCGAACAGGGGAGCCAGCGCTGCCATGTCCGGCGCCGGCAACGGGTGCCGGCCGATGCGCTGCAGGC
>DOKO01000397.1:798-3552 GCA_003510825.1 Stenotrophomonas sp. | reverse complement strand
GCCGGCCGATGCGCTGCAGGCCCGCAGCCAGCTGCCGCTCGTATTCGCGGTAACGGCGCAGGTACAGCAGGCCGTTTTCCAGCACCAGCGGTGCCTCATCGGCGGCCGCCTCGGGATCCTCCGGCTCCGCCACCCACGGCGACGCCTGCAGCTGGGCCAGCCACTGCGCGGGTGCGGGCCAGGCCTGGAAGCCTTCCAGCAGGCGCTGCGGCTGGGCCGGATCGAAGGCGGCGTGCCCCTGCGACACCGCCAGCGATGCCAGCGCGGCGGCAACCGCCACGCCATCGGGGGTGTCCTCGCGCAGCCGCCGCAGGCTGGTGGCCAGGGCGTGGTCGAGGGTGCGCAGGTGGCCACCGCGGTACAGCTGCTGCAGCAGGGTGGCACTCATGCGCTGGCTCCAAGGGCACGCGCGACCAGGTCGGCATGGGCGGTGTCGCCACCGGCAAACAGCGCGTCCAGTCCATCCACCAGCGCCGGCGCGAAGCGATCCACGTGCACGCCATTGCCGTTGCCATCCAGGCCACGGCAGAACAGGTAGCGGATGCCGCCCATGTCGCGCGCGTAGTCGTAGCTGCGGCCCAGGCGGAAGCGCAGCCAACGGTGCAGGGCCACGGTGTAGATCAGCGCCTGCAGGTCGTATTCGCTGTGGCGCATGGCGATCTGCAGCAGGTCCGGGCTGTAGCCCGGCAGGCGGTTGGATTTGTAGTCGAGCACGTACCAGCGCCCATCGCGCACGTAGGTGAGGTCGATCTTGCCGGTCATCAGCCCTTCCAGCCGACGGCGCAGGCCAAAGCCGCGGCGCGCGCTGGAGATGCCATGCGCGTGCAGCAGCTGCAGCAGCGCGGGCACGGCGGTCGGTTCGATGGCGAAGTGGAATTCGATTTCTGCGCGGCGCTCGCCTTCGCCCAGGCTGTGCAGGGCACCGCCTTCGGGCAGTGCAACGGTGAGCGTATGGCCGACCAGCGGCACCAGCACCGCCACGCCATCGTCCAGGTCCTCGTCGGCATAGCCTTCGTCATGCAGCGCCTTGCGCAGCAGCTCGGCCTGCCCTTCGGGCGCGGGCTGGTCGGCTGTCCAGCCGCCCCACGAGGCGAAATCAACGTTCTCCAGCGCTTCGTGCAGGACGTTGCCGAATCGGCTGCCCATGAAGCGCGGGTCCAGGGGTGCGGCGTCGGCAGCTGCGGGTTCGGGCACGGCCGGTTCCAGCGGCAGTTCCGCGCCCGCCGGTTCGTCGGCGGCCGGTGCCGGCAGTTCGGTGGCCGCCGCTTCGACGTCGTTACCGCCATCGGCATGCGCCAGCTGGGTGAAGCTGTAGACCCACCAGTCGTGCGGTACGCGCCGGGTCAGGCTGCGTACGGCCGGCAGCTCGCCTTCCTGTTCCACCGGCAGCTGCGGCAGCCGCAGCACCGGTTCGCTGTCGTCGATGCGCACATCGGGGTGCGCGTGCAGCACCTGCAGGTCGCCCAGCAGCGGTGCCAGGCAGGTCTTGCCCAGCCCGGCGAGGTCACCGATGGCGATCCACAGCGCATGCTCGGCGCGGGTCAGGCCCACGTACAGCAGGCGCGCATCCTCGGCGCGCTGCTCGCGCTCGCGCTGGCCGTTGGCCGCCTTCCAGGCCGCGTCGTCGTCCAGCTTCCAGTGCAGCTGGCGCTCACCGTCCACGTGCACGGTGCAGTGCCCGGCGTTGTTGGAGGCGCCACCGAAGATGCCGACGAACGGCAGGTAGACCAGCGGGTATTCCAGGCCCTTGCTCTTGTGCAGGGTAATGATCTGCACGCGGCGCGCGTCCGATTCCAGGCGCAGCAGCTGCTGCTCGTCGTTCTGGTCGGCATTGGCCATCTGCCCCTGCAGCCAGTCCAGCAGGCCATGCATGCCCAGCGCCTGCGCGGAAGCTTCCTGCAGCAGTTCGCCCAGCTGCAGGTAGTTGGTCAGCCGGCGCTCGCCATCGATCAGTGCCAGCAGGCGCTCGCCCTGTGCGGCACAGACATCGGCCACGACGGCGAACGGGCCACCGCGCTGCCAGCGCTCGCGCCAATGCAGCAGCTGCGCCTGGAACGCGCGCTGCAGATCACCCTCGCGTTCCATGTTGGCGATCGCACTCGCCCGCTCGCCGAGCAGCACCGTCGCCAGCGCCGCGCGCAAGCGACCTTCATCCGCCGGTTGCAGCAGGGCCAGCAGCAGCGCGCGCAGGTCGCGTGCTTCGCTGGTGGAGAACAGGCTCTGCTTGCCCGCCGCCACCGCCGGAATGCCCACCGCCGCCAGCGCGCGCTGCACCAGCGTCGCCTCGCGGTGCGAGCGCACCAGCACGGCGATGTCACCGGGCTGCACCGGACGGCCGCGCAGGACGGCGGTACCGGCACGCGCATCCAGCAGGGTCTGGTGAATGGCCGCCACACAGGCCTGGGTCGCGGCGGCACGCGAAGCGTCGGCGCTCATCGCCTTGTCGCCTTCGTTGCGCAGCACGCGCAGGGTCAGTGCCGGGGCCGCGGCGCCGTCGCGCAGGTAGTCTTCATCCGTACGCACGCCACCGGGACGGACCGGCTCGAAACCGATGCCTGCTTCCAGGAAGGCGTCGTCGCCACCGTTGTCGTACAGGGCCTGCAGCGCGCGCAGCACCGAGGGCCGCGAACGGAAGTTCTGATCCAGCGGCGGTGCCGGCCGCGCGGCCTGCTTGGCCTTCAGGTAGGTGTGGATGTCACCGCCACGGAAGCCGTAGATCGCCTGCTTCGGGTCGCCGATCAGGAACAGCGCCGG
>DOKO01000397.1:0-668 GCA_003510825.1 Stenotrophomonas sp. | reverse complement strand
GCCGATCAGGAACAGCGCCGGCGGCAGGCCGAGTTCCCGCACCTCCGGCGAATCGCCGAACACGGTGTGGAAGATGCCCCACTGGCGATCGTCGGTGTCCTGGAACTCATCGACCAGGGCGATGCGGTACTGCAGGCGCAGCTTGCGCACCAGGTCCAGCCGCTGTGCCCCCCCCAGCGCGTGGGCCACACCATCGATCAGATCGTCGTAGGTCTGCACCCGGCGCGTGCGCTTGAGCATGGCCAGCCGCTGGGTGGCCTCCTCGCGCAGGCTGTGCAGGAAGTTCAGGGCGGCCGCGCGCAGCCACTCTTCGCGCTGGCCCAGCAGTGCCACGTAGCGCTGCAACGGTGCCTGCAGCGGCGAGGAGGGCGTGCGGTCGCCGAACTTCTTGTTGGTCTTGGCCACCAGCGCTTCGGGCAGCAGCGCCTGCAGGTGGCCATCCTTCATCAGTTCGCTGGCGTCACCGCGCGCGGCCCAGGCCAACAGCTGCCGGCCCAGCGGGTGCAGCCAGCCCAGCTTGTAGGAAACGCCGTTGATCCACTTGTTGTCGACGGCCTCGCACAGATCCAGGAAGAACTGCTCGCCATGCTCGCGCACGGCCATCGACAGGTCCGCCGCCGCGCTTTGCAGGGCCGGGCGCGGATCCTCCACCGCCAGCGGCTGCGGGC
>DOKO01000123.1:368-3644 GCA_003510825.1 Stenotrophomonas sp. | reverse complement strand
GAAGTGCGTTCGCGCCTGAAGATCTCCCCGGCCGCGCCGCTGATCATGCCGTACCACATCGCCCTGGACCAGGCGCGCGAACGCGCTGCCGGCGGCAAGGCGATCGGCACCACCGGTCGCGGCATCGGCCCGGCCTACGAAGACAAGGTGGCGCGTCGCGGCATCCGCATCGCCGACCTGCATTACCCCAAGCAGCTGGAAGAGCTGCTGCGCACGGCGCTGGACTACCACAACTTCGTGCTGACCAAGTATCTGAACACCGATGCGGTCGATTTCCAGAAGACCTTCGACGAGGCCCTGGCCTTCGGCGAATACGTGCAGCCGATGAAGTCCGACGTGGCCGGCATCCTGCACGACCTGCGCAAGCAGGGTAAGCGCGTGCTGTTCGAAGGCGCGCAGGGCGCCCTGCTGGACATCGACCACGGCACCTACCCGTACGTCACCAGCTCCAACACCACCGTCGGTGGCGCGCTGGCCGGTTCCGGCGTCGGCGCCGATTCGATCGACTACGTGCTGGGCATCGCCAAGGCCTACGCGACCCGCGTCGGCGGCGGCCCGTTCCCGACCGAGCTGGACGATGAAATCGGCCAGGGCATCCGCGACCGCGGCGCCGAGTACGGTGCTTCGACCGGTCGCCCGCGTCGCTGCGGCTGGATGGACATCGTCGCGCTCAAGCGCGCCGTGGCCATCAACGGCATCAGCGGCCTGTGCATCACCAAGCTGGACGTGCTGGATGGCATGGAAAAGCTGAAGGTCTGCATCGCCTACGAATACAACGGCAAGCGCACCGAGTACGCGCCGCTGGACGCGCAGGGGTGGGAAGACTGCACCCCGGTGTACCTGGAGTTCCCGGGCTGGAGCGAGAACACCCACGGCATCACCAACTGGGACGAGCTGCCGCCGGCCGCACGCGCCTACCTGCGTTCGCTGGAAGAGCTGGCCGGTTGCCCGATCAGCATCGTCTCCACCGGCCCGGACCGCGACCACACCATGGTCCTGCAGGATCCGTTCGCCTGAGGTAGCGCCGGGCCATGCCCGGCGCAGGTGACAGGAAAAGCCCCGCACATGCGGGGCTTTTTCGTTTTCGGTACTGTGTCGGCACAGCCGGCAGGGACGCGCAGCGATGACGGAGACTTCGGCATGAAGGGCGAGACGGTCGCACGGGTGACCCTGTGGCTGCTGTGGAGCCTGTGGACGCTGGCCTGCATCGTGCTGGTACTGGGCGCGCTCGCCAATTACCTGGCCTCGCGCACGCAGACCCTGCCGCTGGTGCTGCAGCCGGGCGCGACCGCCGAGATCACGGTCTACCGCTTCATCAACGACCCGCTGCGACTGCGCCTGCGTTATGCCGATGACGGCGCCGATCCGGCCATCGATCCGGAAGTGCGCCTGCGCGCGGAAACCCCGACCGATCAAACCGAGTTCCGCGCGAAGGCACGCTCGGGCGCAGCCGGACCGGAAACCACCCGCGCACTGGAATCGGTCGAGCGGGACCGGCTCGCCGCCTCGTACTTCGGCTATGGCCGCGGTGATGCACTGCCGCGCGGCCGTTCCTCGCTGCGGCTGACCGTGCTGGAGGTTGACCCGGCGCTGGCCGGCAGTGCGGCCTCGGTGGACCTGCTGCCGCCGATGGACGTGCTGAAGCTGACCGACCTGGACTACCTGTGGCTGTGGCCGTTCTTTTTCTGGCAGCCGGTTGCGCTGTTGCTGCTGATCGCGGGTGGCGGACTGGCGACGGCCAGCATCGCGCTGCGGCGGTGGCAGCGCCGTCGCCAGGCACGCTAGCGCCGGGCCACTCCTGGCGGGGCGGGGCAGGCTACTTGCCAAATGCCCAATATGGGTACAATAATGCCCAATATGGGTATCCAAGCTGCCAATGCGTCTCCTACCGGCCCCATCGGGCTGGCCGACGCGCTGTTCACCCAGACCCAGCAGCGGGTGCTGGCCCTGCTGTTCGGGCAGGATCGTCGTGACTTCAGTATTTCCGAGCTGATCAGCGGCAGCGGTGCCGGCTCTGGCGCCGTGCAGCGCGAAGTGGCCAAGCTGGTCGCAAGCGGCCTGGTCGAGCAACGCAGGGTCGGCAACCAGAAGCGCTATCGCGCGTTTGCCGGCTCGCCGATCCATGCCGAACTGGTGGCGCTGGTGCACAAGACCATCGGTCTGGCGCAGCCGCTGCGCGAGGCGTTGCAGCCGCTGCAGGACCAGATTGCACTGGCCTTCGTCTTCGGTTCGGTGGCCAAGCGCACCGACAGCGCGCACAGCGACATCGATCTGATGCTGGTCTCCGATACGCTGGGCTATGCTGAGTTGATGGCCGTGCTCGATCCCCTGGAAGATCGCCTTGGACGGCCGGTGAACCCGACGCTGTACACGCATGACGAATTGAATGATCGCCTGCGCAAGGGCAATGCCTTCCTGCAGCGTGTTCTTGAACAACCCAAGGTGTGGGTGATTGGAGGAAAGGATGACCTCGCCATTGCAGAATCTGGTCGGGGCGGGTAAACCGCTCACCGCTGAACCGCCCGATCCGCGCGAGTTCGAAGGGCTGCAGCGCTCGGGCCTTGCGCGGCTGCGTGACGCACGCAATGCCACGTTGTCGCTGGAAAGCCGTTTCGACCTTGCCTACAACGCCGCGCACGCCTTGAGCCTGGCCGCGCTCCGCGCGCAGGGGTTCCGGCCCAGCAACCGCTACATCGTGTTCCAGTCGCTCAAGCACACGCTGGGCGTTGGTCCGGAGGTATGGCGCGTGCTCGACAAGTGCCACCAGCAGCGCAACATCGCCGAGTACGAGGGCGAACTCGATGTCAGTGGCCGCCTGGTGGAAGACCTGATCACGGCCTGTGATGCGGTGCGTGTTGCCTCAGGCCTCTGAGCGAAGCGGGTGCGAACGCGTCAGCGCCCCGCCTGCAGCAACGGATACGGGTTGATCGATTCGCCCTTCCACCATTGCTTCTCCGGCCCCAGCACATGTACCTCGAAATGCAGGTGCGGGGCATCGGCGCTGGCGTTGCCGGTGCTGCCGACGTAGCCGATCACTTCACCGCGCTTGATCACCTGCTTTTCCGCCAGGCCATCGGCATAGCGCTGCAGGTGGGCGTAGTAGTAGCACCAGCGTCCGCTGGGCTCGAACTGGTAGATCGTCAGTCCGCCGCGCTCGCTGTCGAACAGTTTTTCCACCGTGCCATCGGCCACCGCCAGCACCGGCGTGCCGGCGTCAGCAATGATGTCGATGGCATCGTGCACGCGGCCCTCGCTGCGTGCATCGGTGAAGGTGTC
>DOKO01000123.1:0-162 GCA_003510825.1 Stenotrophomonas sp. | reverse complement strand
GCGTGCATCGGTGAAGGTGTCGCGCAGCTGCGAGGCCTGGATGCCCTGCACCGGCAGCAGCAGGCCGGTTGGCGCATCGCTGGCGCTGGACGGCGGCGTGGTCGTGGGAACCGGGGCGTCCACGTGCGGCGTTGCAGCCGCAGCCGGCGGCGCC
Organism: Stenotrophomonas sp.; assembly: GCA_003510825.1. GTDB lineage: Bacteria > Pseudomonadota > Gammaproteobacteria > Xanthomonadales > Xanthomonadaceae > Stenotrophomonas. The sequence goes on along the minus strand of DOKO01000123.1, from coordinate 8 downwards.
GAGATCGG
>DOKO01000009.1 GCA_003510825.1 Stenotrophomonas sp. | reverse complement strand
TGCCTGTCGGCCTTCAGTTTCCAGCGCGGCGCGTCCACCGCCGATGAACTGTTCGCGCGTGCCGCCGGCCAGGGCTACCGCGCCCTGGCGATCACCGATGAGTGTTCGCTGGCCGGCATCGTGCGTGCCTGGCAGGCGGCGAAGACGCACGGCGTGGCGCTGGTCATCGGTGCCGAATTCCAGGTCGAGGACGGGCCGAAGATCGCCCTGCTGTGCACCGACCAGGACGCCTATGCCAGCCTGTGCCAGCTGATCACCACCTGCCGGCGGCGTGCCGGCAAGGGCGAATACCGCTGCCTGCGCGAGGATCTGCACGGCCTGGCCGAGGGCCTGCTGTGCCTGTGGCTGGACCGCCAGCCCGATGCCAGCCACCTGCAGCTGCTGCGCAGCGGCTTCAACGACCGCCTGTGGCTGGCGGTGGAACTGCACCACGAACACGACGACGTGCGCCGCCTGCAGCAGCTGCAGGCCTTCGGTGAACGCCACGCGTTGCCGCTGGTGGCCAGCGGTGACGTGCACATGCATGTGCGCCGCCGCCGCGCCCTGCAGGACACGCTGACCGCGATCCGCCACCGCTGCAGCGTGGCCGAAGCCGGTTGGCGGCTGTTTCCCAATGGCGAGCGCCACCTGCGCCCGCGCAGCGCGCTCGCCCAGTTGTATCCGCCGCAGCTGCTGGCCGAAACCCTGCGCATCGCCGAGCGCTGCCACTTCACCCTGGACCAGCTGCAGTACACCTACCCACGCGAGCTGGTGCCCGAAGGGCAGACCCCGGACAGCTGGCTGCGCGCACTGGTGGAAGAAGGCATTCCCGAGCGCTGGCCCAGAGGCATCCAGCCGGCGCAGCGCGCGCAGATCGAACACGAGCTGGCGTTGATCGCCAAGAAGAACTACGCCTCCTACTTCCTCACCGTGCAGGACATCGTGCGCTTCGCCCGCAGCCAGCAGATCCTCTGCCAGGGGCGTGGCTCGGCGGCCAATTCGGCGGTCTGCTTCGTGCTCGGCGTCACCGAGATCGACCCGGCGCGCAGCAACCTGCTGTTCGAACGTTTCATTTCCGATGAGCGCGACGAGCCACCGGACATCGACATCGATTTCGAGCACGAGCGCCGCGAGGAAGTGCTGCAGTACGTGTTCAACCGCTATGGCCGCGAGCGCGCCGCGCTCACCGCCGTGGCGATCAGCTACCGCGGCCGCAGCGCGATCCGTGATGTTGCCCGCGCGCTCGGCCTGCCGATGGACCAGGTGAATGAGCTGGGTGCAGCAATGGACCACTGGGGCGGCAACATCCCGCTGCCGGAGACCCTGCGCGAACGCGGCTTCGATCCGGACACGCCGCTGATGCGGCGCCTGCTGTCACTCACCGAAGAGCTGATCGATTTCCCCCGCCACCTGTCGCAGCATCCGGGTGGCTTCGTCATTTCCGAACACCCGCTGTCCACCCTGGTACCGGTGGAGAACGCAGCCATGGCCGGGCGCACCGTCATCCAGTGGGACAAGGACGACCTCGATGCCACCGGCCTGATGAAGGTCGACTGCCTGGCGCTGGGCATGCTCACCGCCATCCGCAAGTGCCTGGCCATGCTGCAGCAGCACGGCCTGCACGAAGGGCGCATGGATGCGATTCCAGACGAGGATGGCCCGACCTACGACATGATCTGCGCCGCCGAAACCATCGGCGTGTTCCAGATCGAATCGCGCGCGCAGATGGCGATGCTGCCACGCATGCAGCCGCGCACCTTCTACGACCTGGTGATCGAAGTGGCTATCGTGCGCCCGGGTCCGATCCAGGGCGACATGGTGCACCCCTACCTGGAGCGCCGGCGGATCCTGCGCGAACAGGGCCCCGAGGCACTGAACGATCCGGACAACCCGCTCTATCCACCCCAGCTGGAGCGCGTGTTCGCGCGCACCCTGGGCGTGCCGCTGTTCCAGGAACAGGTGATGCAGCTGGCGGTGGATGCCGCCGGCTACAGTGCCGGCGAAGCCGATGCACTGCGTCGCTCGATGGCCGCGTGGAAACGCCATGGCGGGCTGGAGCCACATCGCGAGAAGCTGTTGACCGGCATGCTCGACCGCGGCTACAGCCTGGAATTCGGCGAACGCCTGTTCGAGCAGATCAAGGGCTTCGGCAGCTATGGCTTTCCCGAGAGCCATGCCGCCAGCTTCGCCCTGCTCACCTATGCCAGCTGCTGGCTGAAGTGCCACTACCCGGCCGCGTTCACCGCCAGCCTGATCAACAGCCAGCCGCTGGGTTTCTACAGCCCCGACCAGCTGCTGCAGGATGCGCGCCGTCATGGCATCACGGTATTGCCGGTAGACGTGCGCCACAGCGACTGGGACTGCACCCTGGATTTCAGCAAGGGGGCAGCGGCAATCCGGCTCGGCCTGCGCCTGATCGATGGCTGCAGCGAAACGGCAGTGCAGGCACTGATGCGCGAACGCGCGCGGCGCCCGTTCGATGATGTCGGCGATCTCTGCCAGCGCACCGGGCTGGACCGGCGCCAGCAGGGCCTGCTGGCCGATGCCGGTGCGCTGCGTGGGCTCAGCGGCCACCGCCATCGTGCACGCTGGGATATTTCCGGCGTGGAAAACCGGCTGCCGCTGTTCGACCAGGCCCGCGCCACCACCGAAGCCCGCGTGGCCCTGCCCCTGCCCAGCGCGTGGGAGGACATGCAGGCCGATTACCGCAGCACCGGCACCACGCTCGGCCGCCATCCAATCAGTTTCCTGCGTGCGCAGCTGCGCAGCCGTGGCTGCCTGGATGCTGCACAACTGGCAGGCCACGGCCACGGACGCCGCGTGCGCATCGCCGGCCTGGTACGCATGCGCCAGCGCCCGCAGACCGCCAGCGGCGTCACCTTCCTCACCCTGGAAGACGAGACCGGCATGGTCAATGCCGTGGTCTGGCGGCACGTGGCCGACCGCCAGCACCGCGTACTGGTCGATACCCAGCTGATGCAGATCGACGGCCGCCTGGAACGCGTCGATGGCGTGCAGCACGTGATCGTGCAGCGCATGCTGTGCCTGGATGAACTGCTGCAGGGCCTGCGCAGCCACAGCCGCGATTTCCATTGACTGGCGGCTCTACCCATCCGCTTTTGCATCCGCTATCGTCGGCACATCCAAGGAAGGACGAACGATGGCCCGCGCACTGATGCTGACCACCCTGGGGGTGTCGACCCTCGCCCTGCTCGTTTCCGGCTGGACCGCCTGGAACCTGCACCACAGCCAGTCACCGCAACGGGTGATCGAAGCCCGCGGCCTGGTCATCCACGATGACAAGGGCCAGGCCCGCGTCATCCTCGGCGCTCCCGTGCCCGATCCGCTCAGCAAGGGCAAACCGCAGGGCCCGCGTGCCACCGCACTCTCAGGCATGATCCTGCTCGGCCCGGATGGTTCCGAACGCGGCGGCTACGGCACCAGCGACCGCGGTGGCGAAGCCCTGCTCACCTTGGACGATGCCAGCGGCACCACCGAAGTATTCAAGGTCGTGGCCAACCCCGATCGCGGCGCAAGCCTGATGGTGCGGCACCAGAACAACACCGGCGCCATGCTCACCTCATGGCAGGGCAAGCCGGAACTGGTGTTCCTGGATGACACCGGCCAGACCTACTACGTGCGACCCGGCGCCAACGCCGCGCCCTGATCGCGCGGATTGCTTCTGTAGAGTCGAGCCAAGCTCGACTTCCGCTTCTGTAGAGTGAAGCCAAGCTCGACTCTACGCACCGCACACCGCCACCAGGTCATCGGCCAGCCTGCGCAGCTCCGCCGCCCCCAGCGCCGCACAGGTGATGCGCAAGCCATGCGCCGGCGCCCCCACCGCAAACACCTCACCACCACGCACATGCCAGCCGCGTGCCGCCAGCGCCAGTACCTGCGCGTGGCTGTCACCCGGCAGCGGCAGCCACAGGTTCAAGCCCTCCATCGGCAGCCGCGTCTGCAACCCGCGCGCGCGCAGCAGTTCCTGCAATGACTGCAGGCGCTGCTGGTAACGCTCACCCGCAGCGGTGATCTTCGCCCGTTGCGGCGCCGATTCCAGCACCGCGCTGGCCGCATCCTGCAGAAGGTGGCTGACCCAGCCGGTGCCGGCCGCCAGACGCAGGCGCAGCACGCTGGCAGTGGCAGCATCGCAGCCCAGCCACGCAAGCCGCAGGTCCGGCCCCAGCGCCTTGGACAGCGAACGCAGCAGCGCCCAGCGCCGGCCATCGTCCGGAAGCACCGAATGGTAGGGCTGCTGCGAAAGCAGCGCGTAGTGATCGTCGATCAACACGGCCACCTGCGGGTAAGCGGCCAGCAGCTGCCGCAGCGCACGCGCCCGCTTCGCATCCAGGCTGGCGCCGGTGGGGTTGTGCGCACGCGGGGTCAGCAG
>DOKO01000149.1:3798-4011 GCA_003510825.1 Stenotrophomonas sp. | reverse complement strand
GCCCCTGCCCGCCGACGCCAGCGCGCCCAGCGTGCCGCGCGATTTCATGGAGCTGGCGGCGACCTGCCTGTGCCATCGCGAGCCGCAGCGCCTGGCCCTGCTGTACCGGCTGCTGTGGCGCATCGCCCATGGCGAGCGCAGCGTGCTGTCCAACCCGGCCGATGCCGACGTGCTGCGGGCGATGGCACTGGCCCAGGCGGTGCGCCGCGACAC
>DOKO01000149.1:3302-3591 GCA_003510825.1 Stenotrophomonas sp. | reverse complement strand
CCAGGCGGTGCGCCGCGACACCCACAAGATGAAGGCCTTCGTGCGCTTCCGCGAAGTGCCCGGGCAGACCGATGCCTTCATCGCGTGGTTCGAGCCGGACCACCACATCGTCGAGCGTGTGGCGCCTTTCTTCGCGCGCCGCTTCGCCGGCATGCGCTGGGCCATCCTCACCCCCGGCCGCAGCGTGCACTGGGATGGCGAGTCACTCGCCTTCGGGCCCGGTGGCCGTCGCGAGGACGCCCCCGCCGAGGATGCACGCGAATCGTTGTGGCAGACCTACTACGCCAGC
>DOKO01000149.1:2772-3151 GCA_003510825.1 Stenotrophomonas sp. | reverse complement strand
TGGCAGACCTACTACGCCAGCATCTTCAATCCCGCCCGCTTGAATACCCGGATGATGCTGCAGGAGATGCCGGCACGGTACTGGCGGCACCTGCCCGAAGCGCAGCTGCTGCCGGGGCTGGTGCGCGACGCTGCCGACCGCGTGCAGGAAATGCACGACCGACCGGCGCAGGCTCCGCAGCGGAAGATTCCGCAGCGACCGGCGGTGCTGCCATCACCGGGATCAAGCGCGGACAGCCTCGATGCGCTGCGTGCCCAGGCCGCCGGCTGCCGCCAGTGCCCGCTGTGGGAGCCGGCCACCCAGGTGGTGTTCGGCCAAGGCCCGGCCGACGCACGGGTGATGGTGATCGGCGAACAACCCGGCGATACCGAGGATCTCT
>DOKO01000149.1:0-2628 GCA_003510825.1 Stenotrophomonas sp. | reverse complement strand
CCGGCGATACCGAGGATCTCTGCGGCCGTCCCTTCGCTGGCCCGGCCGGCCAGCTGCTGGACCGTGCCCTGGCCGAACTCGGCATCGACCGCGCCACGCTCTACCTGACCAATGCGGTGAAGCACTTCCACCACGAGCGGCGCGGCAAGGTACGCCTGCACAAGCGCCCCGAAAGCCGCCATGTGCGGGCCTGCCAGCCGTGGCTGCTGGGCGAGATCGCGCGGGTGCGGCCACAGGTGATCGTCTGCCTGGGCGCGACCGCTGCTTCCTCGGTGTTCGGCGCGGGCTTCCAGCTGTCACGCGACCGCGGTCGCTGGCACACGCTGGAAGACGGCACCCGCGGCTACGCCACCGTGCACCCGGCGTGGGTGCTGCGGCAAGGCGACGACGCCCGGCGTGAGGAGGCCTACCGGCTGTTCCGCGATGACCTGCGGCGGATACATGGAGTCGCTGAGGATGGAAATGCAGGGCGCCTGTAGCCTGACATCTCCGTAGCGAACCCTCTCCCGCTGCGGTCGTCGGTGGAATCTACTGGACAGTTGGCCGGATCAGCGACACCTCGACGTAGTCCGCCCCGGCCTCCGCCGTTCTGTTCAATCGAAGGTGCACCACGCCTTCGTGCGGGCTGGCAAGGGAGGCTTCGACCCATCGAACCGTCTGCCGCCCCATGCTTCCCGAAGCAATGCCCACGCCATTGGAGTACAGCGTGTATGAGACCGGCGACTGCGGACGCTCTTCGAACTTGAAGGGGAACGTCGATCCACTGACATAGAAGCCAACCGACGTGGCGTCCGATCTGACGGGAATGGAAAGTACGGCGCAGGTGGTCCCGTCCTTGAAATCGATCCGTGCGCGCTTTTCATCCAGCGACAGGACGGCATCGGAGCGCTGGCACGCACCCGTTGCGCTGGCTCCCGCCGGCAGAAGCCTGACACCCTTCATGACGTCTGCCGCCGAGGGCAGAACGGCGGATACCAGGGTAACCAGCAGATAGACGACAACGATCCCTGCTCCACCCACCAGGTAACGACGACGGTTGCCCGTGGGGCCATCCGCATTGTCACGGGCAAACACAGACATCGCAGCGAGCAGCGACAACGCCGGCGCAATCACTACGCTGTACCTGGCCTGAGACTCGCCCGCACCGATCACCATCAGTGCGAATGCACCCACGAAGATGAGACAGGCCAGCGGAAGGCCCTCAAGCTTCGTCTTCAACACCCCTGCCACCGACAGGCTCAGACCGGCGAACACGACCAGACCCAGCCAGGGAAACAGCGCGGAATCGAACGGGATGTCACTGAGCACGCCATTGTCCAGGGAATCCGGATTGCCAGGCGGATAGTTGAAGGCTGACAGGCCGTAGTAGCCGGAACCTGCAAAAACAACCTGTGATTTTCTGAACAGATAACCGGGCCAATCCCAGAAACCCGACGAAAACTCCGTGGACACCTTGTAGGCCGTATTGGCGAACCGGGCTGATTCCGGCGTCGCCGTCCAGAAGTGCTCCGCCCACCGGTAGTTCACCGCAAAGTTCTGGTCGGAACTGAAGTCGATGGAGGAGAGCGCGCGCATCGGCTCGACTAGGTCGGGCAGGCCTGTCGGATTTGCCTTGTTGAAAGCAGCCGTCATCGCGAAGAAGCAGATGATCGACGCCATCGGCAAGGTCAGCAGGGCCAACCGTCGCTGCGCAATACTCCTGCACAGGGCCCACAGCAGCAATGCAACGACGAAGATCGTGCCGATCGATCTCAGCTGGTTCCCCAGGAACGCGATGGCGGCAATGGCCACCGCCGAGAACAGGGCGACGTGCCACTTGCCCTCGAGCCCGGGTATGAGCAGGAGGAATGCGGCGATGGCCAGGACCGCGGCGTTGTCCGTGGTTACCAGGGTCGTGGTGAACCAATACTCGGGATACAGTGCGAGCAACAGCGTGGCAAGCGCCGCCGCTCTGCCGCCAAGATTTCGCCTGACGCCGAAGTACCACAGTAGAAGCGTCGCGCAGTGCAGGCCGATGTTGCTGACCTTGAACCACGAGTAGCCCTCGCCGAAGATGCGCCCGACAAGCGTTGAATAGAAGTACGAACGCAGCCAGTAGGTGCTGTTGTCGGCAAGGTACGCGGACTGGCATCTATCCAGCCACTGCACCATCGACGATGTTGCGCCAACACCACAGCGGTAGTAGACGCCGAAATCACTGGGCTGGCTCGAGCTGAACGTGAATCCCCACACAGCCGTGGCACAGCAGGCAAGGATCGGTATCAGGATGTTCCAGCGGTCGTGCCCCAGCGGTACACGCGACCTGTAAGCCAGGGCTGCCATGGCCGCGACCGCCACATAGCCCGCCAGCACGCCGTAGCCACCCAGCCCAACGCCAACGGTGAAGGCTGCCAGTGCGCCGACCAGCAGCATTCCCAACCCCCAGCTCTGCACGAGCGCGGGCAGCACCGCCAACAGCCTTTTCATTGATTGTCCTTGCCAGTCGCCGGTTGTACCGGCGGTGTGCGGCGCGCCGGAATGGCGATTCTACCTACGCGCGGGTTTGCCGCGGCATCCTCCCCGGTATCGAGGAGGATGCGCGGGCAGGACAGGCAGGGACCGACGGTCAGCCTGCGTCGGGCTGGTTTT
>DOKO01000086.1 GCA_003510825.1 Stenotrophomonas sp. | reverse complement strand
GGGGTCGGATCCCTTTGCGCCAGCAAAGGGCTCTGACCCCACGCCGTCTACTGCTGCCAGCGCGTCTTCGCCAGCAGTTCGTCTTCCCAGTCAAAGCCCAGCTGGCCGCCCTGCACGAACAGGGTGACGAAGTTCAGCAGGTTGCGCGCGTACATCTCGCTGGCCTGGGTGGCGCCGCGGCTGGCCAGGTTCAGCGGGCCATCGATGGCCACGCCCTGGTGGTCGATGCACTGGCCCGGCTGGGTCAGCGCGCAGTTGCCGCCGCTCTCGGCGGCCAGATCGACGATCACGCTGCCCACCGCCATGCCCTCGACCATCGCCGCAGTGACGATGGTGGGCGCCGGCCGGCCCGGCACGGCCGCGGTGCAGATCACCACGTCCACGCTGCGCAGGTGGTCGGCCAGGCGGCGCTGCTGCTCGGCGCGCTCCTCGTCGGTCAGCGCGCGCGCATAGCCGCCCTCGCCTGCTGCGCTCACCCCCAGGTCGAGGAAGCGCGCGCCCAGCGACTGGATCTGCTCACGGGTTTCCGGGCGCACGTCGAAGCCTTCCACCTGCGCGCCGAGACGGCGCACGGTGGCGATTGCCTGCAGGCCGGCCACGCCGGCACCGATCACCAGCACCTTGGCCGGGCGCACGGTACCGGCCGCCGTGGTCAGCATCGGGAAGAAGCGCGGCGCGCGCTCGGCGGCGATCAGCGCGGCCTTGTAGCCGGCCATGCCGGCCTGCGAACTGAGCACGTCCATGGCCTGCGCACGCGTGGTACGCGGCAGCTGCTGCAGCGGGAACAACAGCAGGCGGTCGTCACCTGCCAGCGCCGCCAGCGATGGATCCGTGGCGGGAGTCAGCAGGCCGACCACGCTGGCACCGGCCTTGAGCTGGGCCAGCACCGTTGCCGGTGGCGCCTGCACGCACAGCAGTATGTCGATCTCGCTCCAGCGGCCGGCGTCGAAGGCGCGTGCGCCGGCATCGTCATAGGCAGCATCGGGGAAGCCCGCAGCCAGTCCGGCGCCGGCTTCGTACCAGACGGTGATGCCCAAGGCCCCAAGCTTGCGCGCCGTTTCCGGCGTCAGTGCCACGCGCCGTTCGCCCGGCGCGGTCTCCTTCATCCCCAGCAACGCCACGGCCATGCAGGTCCCCGCTGATCGGTGAGTTTTCCCGATCCTAGCAGGCGGCCACCCCTCAGTGCAGGGTGGCGCTGCCCGGGTCCAGGCGGTCGATCACGCCCTGCATGGCGCTGTCGAAGGCGCCATCGTCGACGTGGGCACGCAGGCGGCCCAGCCGCACCATCACCGCCAGTTCTTCCGGCGAGGCCACGCAGAAGCGCACACCGCGGCGGTTGACGAACAGCAGGCGCGCGGAGATCGGACTGATCCAGGACAGCTTGCCGGCCTGGACCTTGCCGTCCTTGTCGACGAAGTCCAGCCAGTTGCCGATTTCCATGCGGCGGAAGCGATCGGCGTCGGCATTGTCGAAATCATCGGTATCGACCTGCCCGGCCAGCTCCACGGCGCTGGCTTCGGGCACCGGCGCGGCCGGCAGCGCGACCTGCGGCAGTTCCGGCAGCGCGCGCTGCAGTTCCGGCCGCGATTCGGCAATGCCCTGCAGGGTGCCGTGCAGCGCATCGATGGCGGCCGAGGCCGCATCACCGTGCACGCCGACACTGGCAAATACCTTGGCCAGCACCGGCTGCCAGGCCTGCAGCCACGGCTTGCCGATGATGTGCCGGCGTGCCTCGGCCACTTCCTCCAGCAGGCCATCGCCCAGGCTCAGCGCCTCGGCCACGGACGCGCCGTCCTCGCCCTCGCGCAGCAGCGCCAGGGTCAGGTGGTGCTGCCACGGCTGGCGCAGGAACTCGGCGATCGCCGGCGGCAGGGTGGCATCGCCGATGCGGCGGTCCAGTTCGGCGCCGGCGCGGTTGCGGGCCATCTCCAGCTTTTCCTGGCCACGCTGCGTTTCAGCGGCGCGGCGCTCGGCGATTTCCACGCGGCGGCGATGCTGCAGCAGGAAATCGCGGAATTCTTCTTCGAGGGTCAGGAAGATCGCCAGGTTCTCGTTGAACTCGGCGACCAGGCGCTCGATGATCTCCTCGACCTTGGCCATCAGCATGCGCTCGGCCTGGCTTTCGCCGGTGTTGCCTTCGCAGGCCTCGGCCAGCGAATTGAGCAGCTTGCGGGCCGGATGGGTCTTCTGCACGAACATGCGGCGGTCGAGCATGGCGACCTTGACGAAGGGCACCACCAGGCGGCCGATCAGCTCGCGCGAGCGGCCTTCCAGTTCGCGTTCGTCCAGCATCACGTCGAACAGCATGCCGACCAGGTCGATCGCATCCTCGTCCTGCGGGTCCAGCCGGGTCTGGCCGGGGTCCACGCCGAGGCGGGTGGCGTTGGACAGCACTTCGCTCTTCAACCGCTGCGCCAGCGACTCGCCGTCTTCGCCGATGGCCGCGCGCAGGGTGGCGCTGGGCGTGGCCTGCAGCAGCGACAGCACCGACATCATCTCGCGCTGGCTGAGCGGGCGATGCTGGCCCACCGCCACCTGTGCGGCCGACGTGGCGTCCTCGCGGACATGCCGGGTCTGCTGCAGCAGTTCGTGCAGCGCCTCCAGCAGCATGCCCTGCTGGCCGGGATAGGCTTCGCCGGAACCGGCCGGCGCGCCGCCGGGCATGCCATTTTCGCCGGGCAGCTGCTGCTGCATGTGGCCACGACGTTCGGACCAGCGCGCGGCAAACCGCTGCGCCCAGGCCGGTGCGGCCTGCTCCTCGTCGCTGAAATCGGTCTCGAAGCCCGACGTCTGGCGCTGCTCGACCAGGTCGTCCAGCCCGTGCGGTGCCTGCGGGGCCGGGGCCGCCGACAGCGGTCGCCGCGGGGCGCCCATCTGCGGCATCACACCGGCGGCCGCCAACTGCTCGTCCAGCTTCTCGTAGATGCGGCCCACCGGCGTGCGCATGTCGCGCTCGCACAGCTTGATCAGCACCAGGTGCACTTCCGGGGCCAGCTCGCACCCGGCGAAGGCCTGGTGGATGGCCACGCCCAGGTGTTCGGGACTGATCGGATCGAGGTCGGCGTCCAGTTCCAGACCGCCGACCAGCCAGCCAAGGCGGCGGTCGAGGCGGGCCAGCACCGGCTTGAAATCGCGCAGCAGCACGGTGGCGAAGTTGCGCACCGCCAGCCGCGATTCCAGTACATGCTCGGGGATGAGGCTCAGGCTTTCCTCGGCCGGCCCGGAAAGGGCGGCTTCGGCGGACAGCGGAAGGCCGGCGGCCAGCGCGGCCCAGGCCTGGTCCAGGTGGGCGGCGAAGGCCGCGGTGATCTCGTCCCGGCGCCGGCGCAGTTCGCGCATGGCATCCAGGAACAGCAACTGCGACGAGCCGGCATTGCCGGCACGATCGAACAAGGCATCGTCAAACCGCGCCAGCGCCGCGCCGAAGGCCTGGCCCAACGCGGGCAGGACAGCGTCCCGCGCACGCTGGAGCTGGGCCGGGTCACGACCCGACGATCCCATCTGAGTGGGCGCACTCATCATTCGGGAAGGCTCCCCACCTTCTCTGGTACGACAGACATCATGGACATCGCGACGACCGGTACACCCCATGTACCGGATCGTCGATGGTAGGCCGGCCAGCCCGTCACGGACAGTGAAACAGTCCTCACTTCAAACCTCACGACCGGTGGCCCGGCAAGACGGATATCCTAAGCCGTGCGGGGCCTGCGAGGCGAGGGGAAGGGCTCGCCGGTTGCCCGGCAGTGGCATGACGTTCATCACAGTTTGATATTGAAGGGGCAAACACGACGCAGACAGCGTCACCAACCGCCCCGACTATAATCTTCAGCCCGTGATGACCGGTTCAGACTCCATGCCCGACCCCGCAGCCCTGCTCGCCCTCGACGCCCGCCGTTCGGTGCCCTCGCGGCAGCTGGGCGAGCCCGGCCCGGACCCGGCCACCCTGCTGCGCATGCTGCAGTCGGCCGTCCGCGTGCCCGACCACGGCAAGCGCGTCCCGTTCCGTTTCCTGAAGATTGCCGGCGATGCCCGTCACAGCCTGGGGGACTTCCTGGTCGAACGCAGCCGCCAGCGCGATCCGCAGGCCGGCGAGGCGGTGTTCGAGAAGGACCGCCAGCGCTTCAGCCACGCCCCGGTGGTGATCGTGGTGGTGGCCAGCCCGCGCCCGGACGCCAAGGTGCCTGAGCAGGAGCAGCTGATGACCGCCGGCTGCGTCTGCTTCGCCCTGCTGCAGGCCGCCCAGGCGCTGGGCTTCGGTGCGCAGTGGCTGACCGCGTGGATGGCCTTCGACCCCGCCGTGCATGCCCACCTGGGCCTGGCCGAGGGCGAAGGCATCGCTGGCTTCATCCATATCGGCACCCCCAGGGCCGACGTGCCCGAGCGCGAGCGGCCGGACGCCGCGGCCCTGCTGCAGGACTGGACCGGCCAGTGAGCGCCGTGAATGCCGTGCCGCTGCCACCGCCGCTGTACCTGGTGGATGCCAGCATCTATGTGTTCCGCGCCTGGCATTCGCTGCCGGACGAGTTCCAGGACAGCCAGGGCTGGCCGACCAATGCGGTGCACGGGTTCGCCCGCTTCCTGCTGGACCTGCTCGAGCGCGAGCGCCCCCGGCATATCGCCATCGCTTTCGACGAAGCACTGGACAGCGGCTTCCGCCACCGCCTGTACGCGGCCTACAAAGCCAACCGCGACCCGGCGCCGGAAGCGCTGAAGCGCCAGTTCGTGCACTGCAAGGCGCTGTGCGCGGCGCTGGGCCTGGTAGTGCTGGCCCACCATGACTACGAGGCCGACGACCTGATCGGCAGCGCGCTGCACCAGCACCGGCACAGCCATCGCGGCCTGATCATTTCCGCCGACAAGGACCTGTCGCAGCTGCTGCTGGACCACGACGAACAGTGGGACTACGCACGCAACCAGCGCTGGGACGTGGCCGGGGTGAAGGCGCGGCACGGCGTGCACGCGCACCAGATCGCCGATTACCTGGCCCTGTGTGGCGATGCGGTGGACAACATTCCGGGGATCAGCGGCGTCGGCGCCAAGTCGGCGGCGGTGCTGCTGGCCCATTTCGGCAGCATGGACGCGCTGTACGAACGCCTGGACGAAGTACCGTTCCTGCGCCTGCGCGGTGCCGCACAGATGGCCGTGCGCCTGCGCGAGCAGCGCGACCACGCCCAGCTCTGGCGGCAGCTGACCACCATCGCGCTGGACGCGCCGCTGGAAGGCTGCCAGCCGGGCCTGCTGCGCCAGTCAGCGGACCCGGAGCTGCTGGGCGGCCTGTGCCAGACGCTGCGCTTCGGCCCCCTGACCCGCCGGCGCCTGTTCAGCGCCGCAGGCGTCAACGATCCCGGTTCGGCCACTGCGGCCGGTCCCGACCATTCCCTCCCCTCCTCCAGCGAGCCCGCATGAGCCAGAGAAACACCGAAGCCCCGCGCGTCGTCTACGAAGGCAAGTACCAGCGCATGGTCGTGCGCGGCACGTGGGAATACAGCGAACGCACCCATGCCGGTGGCCTGGCGGCGATCATCATCGCGGTCACCCCCGAGGACAAGGTGGTGTTCGTCGAACAGTTCCGCGTGCCGCTGCAGTCGGCCACCATCGAGATGCCGGCCGGCCTGGTCGGCGACATCACGGCGGGCGAGTCGATTGAAGCGTCGGCCGTGCGCGAGCTGGAAGAAGAAACCGGCTGGACCGCCGAGCACGCCGAAGTGCTGATGATCGGCCCGACGTCCTCCGGCGCCAGCAGCGAGCAGATCGCCTTCGTCCGTGCCACCGGCCTGCGCCGCATCGGCGAGGGCGGCGGCGATGACAGCGAAGACATCACCGTGCACGAGATTCCGCGCGCGCAGGCCGCCGCCTGGCTGGTGCAGAAGATGGGCGAAGGCTACGCGCTGGACGCCAAGCTCTGGGCCGGCCTGTGGATGATCGAGCACCATCTGGATGGACGCCCGCGTGGCTGATGCCGACCTGCATGCGGCGCCGGCCCTGCTCGGTGCCGAGGATCCTGCGATCTACACGATCCATCGTGCGCAGGGCGCCTCGCCGTTCGTACTGCTGGCCGACCACGCCGGCCAGCAGGTGCCGCGCGCGCTGCATGGCCTGGGCCTGGCGCAGGCCGAACTGGACCGCCACATCGGCTGGGACATCGGCATCGCCGGCACCACCCGCGCACTGGCCGGGCTGCTGGATGCGTGGGCCATCGAACAGACCTATTCGCGGTTGCTGATCGACTGCAACCGGCCGCTGGCCTCGCCCACGCTGATCCCGGAAGTGAGCGACCACACCGTGGTGCCGGGCAATGCCGGGCTGTCGGCGGCGCAGCGGCAGCAGCGCATCGATGCCATCCACGCGCCGTACCACGCACGCATCGATGCCGAGCTGGACGCGCGCCGCGACGCCGGCCGCCCGACCCTGCTGGTGATGATGCACAGCTTCACTCCGGCGATGAACGGCGCGGCGCGGCCGTGGCACGCCGGCGTGCTGTACCACCAGGACACGCGCTTCGCCCAGGCACTGCTGCAGGCCCTGCGCGATGAAGGTGACCTGGTGGTGGGCGACAACCAACCGTATTCGGTGAGCAGCACCAGCGACTACGCGGTGCCGGTGCACGGCGAAGGTCGTGGCCTGGTGCATGTGGAGCTGGAGATCCGCCAGGACCTGATTGCCGATGTGGCCGGGCAGCAGGCCTGGGCCGAGCGCCTGGCGCGGATTTTCAGCGCGTTGCAGCCGGGGTTGCTGGCGGCAGGGTAATCGTCATCAACGCAACACGGGCGCGTCCATCCACGGGAACGGCTTGAACCCGTGCACCTGCACGGTCGCGCCGATGGCTTCGAACTGATCCTTGATGGCCTGCGCGCGGTTGCGATCCAAAGCTTCGCCCAGCAACAGCGGCAACGCACGGCAGCGCGCCAGCGCCTCACCCACCGGCACCTCGTGCAGGTGCGCCACAGCCTGCGCGGTGGCCTTCAGCTGCTCGTCCGCGCACGCCAGCAGCTGCAGATCGAACGAGGCAAAGATGCCCTTACCTACGCCGGCATCGCGCGCGATGGCCTGGTCTGCGGCCGTGGCCTCACCCAGTGCCTCGTCGATGCCTTCGATCTGCTGGAACGCGTCGTACTCGTGGTAGTACGCCAGCGCCTGCGCGTACTCAGCCAGCGTGGACAGAGGGCGCTGCCGCTTCTGCACGTCGAGCACGTCGGCGAACGTCGCCGGTTCCAGATAGGTGGACAGGCCCAGCGCGCGCGCCTCGGCCGGCACCTCGCTGTCATCGTCGAACGCGGTCTCCTCGTCGGGCGGCAACCAGAACCGCGCCTGCAGCAGCTCGCCGTCGGTGGCGTGCACCCAGCCGAAGGACGCGTACACGCCATGGTCGTCGTTGCAGGCAGCGAATGCGTGCAGCGTCTGTTGCAGATCCAGCAGTTCGATCATGCGTTGTTGGCGTGGCCATCGAGGGAACCGCAGTCTACCGGTGCCGGGGGCAGGCCCAGCGCGATGACCACGCCGAACAGGGCGAACAGCGCGGCGCCGTACTCGGCACGCACCAGCCCGGCCAGCGCGCTGGGCGAACCTGCAACACCGGCGCCGGCATTGGCCACCATCACCAGCACCGCCAGGCCCAGCGCACCGCCGATCTGCTGCGCGGTGGCGGCCATGCCCGAGGCCACGCCCTGCTGTGCGGCCGGCACGCCCTGCCCTGCCACGATCCACATCGAGGTCCAGGTCATGCCCTGGCCGATGCTCAGCACCACCACGCCCGGCAGCAGCGGCCAGAAGTTCGAGGCGTGCGGGAGTGTTGCTGCGACCCAGGCGATGCCGACGGCGCCGGCCAGCTGGCCGAGCACCAGCACCTTGCGCGCGCTCCAGCGCTTCAGTGCCCACTCGGCCAGCTGGATGCCGACCGTGCACACCGCCGTCGCCGGCAGGAACGCCAGGCCAGCCTGCAGCGGACTCCAGCCATAGCCATCCTGGAAATACAGCGCCATGAAGTAGTACTGCACGCCGTAGCTGCTCATGAAGGCGAAGGTGAGGCCGAGCGCGGCGCGCAGGCCGGGCAGGCGCAGCAGCGCGAACTGCATCAGCGGGTCGCGGCTGCGCTGTTCGATCTGCACGAAAGCCACCAGCAGCAGCGCCGACAGCAGCAGGCAGCCCAGCGTGGCCGGCGCGGTCCAGCCCCACTCCGGTCCCTGCACGAGGGTGGTCACCAGCAGGCTGCCGCCAAGGGTGACGGTGATGCAGCCGGCCAGATCGAACGAGCGGCCCTGCGAACGGGGACCATCGGCCGGCAGCCATGCACCGGCGGCGATGGCGCAGGCGGTGGCCAGCGGCACGATCACCGCCAGCACAGCGGGCCAGCCGAACGCCTGGGTCAGCACGCCGCCGAGCAGGGTGCCCAATGCCAGGCCGACCGCGCTGGCCATGCTCCAGATCGCCAGCGCGCGGTTGCGCACCGGGCCTTCGGCATACAGCGTGTTGATCAGCGCCAGCGTGGCCGGGAACAGCAGTGCGGCACCGATGCCCTGTGCGGCGCGCGCGATGATCAGCAGCGTGGCGTTCGGTGCCAGCGCGCCCAGCAGCGAGGCCAGCGCGAACAGCAGCATGCCCAGCCGGTAGAAGCGGCGGCGCCCGATCAGGTCGGCGGCGCGCCCGCCCAGCAGCAGGCTGCCACCGAAGGCCACGGTGTAGGCGCTGACCACCCACTGCAGCTGCTGCGCGTTGATCTGCAGCGCGCGGCCCATGTCATGCAGGGCGACGAAGATGATGGTGGCGTCCAGGGCGATGATCAGCTGGGCGGTGGCCAGCAGGGTCAGCGCCCAGCGCGGGTACTTGAGAGGGGGCATCGGCGGCGGCGGATCGGCGGGGGAACGCAGTCTCATTGATGCGGGCCAATCAATAAACCCCTCCCGAACCATATCTGTCATGATTTTCGGCATGAATGGATCCTCGTTGGACCTCAATGCCCTGCGCATGCTGGTGCAGGTGGCCGAGGCGCGCAGCTTCACCGTCGCTGCCGGGCAGCTGGGCCTGAGCCAGTCCGGGCTGTCGCGCGCGATCGGCCGGCTGGAGGCCACGCTGGGGGTGAAGCTGCTGCAGCGGAACACCCGCAACGTGGCGCTGACCCCCGATGGGCGCCAGTTCGTCGACCAGGTGGCGCCGCTGCTGTGCGGCCTCGAGGATGCCGAGCGCCAGCTGGCTGACCGCCCGTGCACGCCGTCGGGCACGCTGAAGATCAGTGCGCCGTCGATGTTCGGGCGCAAGGTGCTGGTGCCGCTGCTGGGGCCCTTGCTGCAGCAGCACCCGCAGCTGCAGGTGGACGCGGTACTCAGTGATCGCCTGGTCGATCTGGTCGAGGAAGGCTTCGATGCCGCGCTGCGCACCGGCGTGATTGCCGACCAGCGCATCGTTGCGCGGCCGCTACGGCCGCTGCGCTGGGTGACCGTGGCCAGCCCGGATTACCTTGCCCGTTGCGGTACGCCAGGGGATATCGCCGCGCTGCATGACCATGCCTGCCTGGCGGTACGCAACCTGCGCAGCGGGCGGGTGGTGGACTGGCAGTTCCGGCAGGACGGCCAGCTGTGCGACTTCACCCCGCCGACGCGGATGGTGTTCGACAGCGGTGATCCGCTGGTGGAAGCGGCCATCGCCGGCATCGGCATCGTGCAGGTGATGGATTTCGCGGTAGCCGATGCGTTGGCCGACGGACGGCTGAAGCGCGTGCTGCAGCCGTTTGAAGGGCGCAGCCGCGAGTTGTCGCTGATCTATCCGCCGTCGCGGCAGCATTCGCCAAAACTGCAGGTGCTGGCCGACGCGTTGCTGGCGGGCGACTGGTAGATCCACGCCATGCGTGGATGGGGGCCACTCCGGGGTCAGAGCCCTTTCCATGGGAAAGGGATCCGACCCCTTGCCGGCGCGCTGCTGGCCGGCGACTGGTAGATCCACGCCATGCGTGGATGGGGTTCGGATGCCCGGTAGCGCCGGGCCAT
>DOKO01000085.1:8664-8954 GCA_003510825.1 Stenotrophomonas sp. | reverse complement strand
GGCCCTGCCGGGCGTCGATGATCCGGCGGGACTGCCGGTCTACGTGATCGATCCGAACGGCTTCGTGATCATGCGCCATGCCCCCGGTTCCGACCTGGGTGGCCTGCGCAAGGACATGGCCACGTTGCTGAAACTGAAGTGAGTCCTGTTTGATGAGCCTTTCCGCGCGTCCGGCGCTGCATCGCAACTTCCACCGCCTGGCGTGGTTCGCCATGATCATGACCGCCAGCACGATCATGTTCGGTGCCTTCGTCCGCCTGTCCGATGCCGGCCTGAGCTGCCCGGACTGG
>DOKO01000085.1:0-8394 GCA_003510825.1 Stenotrophomonas sp. | reverse complement strand
CCCGCTGGAAACGCACAAGGCCTGGCGCGAGCAGGTGCATCGCTTCCTGGCTGGCGCGCTGGGCATCGAGATCCTCACCCTGGCCCTGCTGGCCACCCGCAAGCGCCGCTTCGGAAGCACGGCGGTGGTGACCGCCTGCGTACTGGTGGCCGCCGGCATACCGCTGTACATGATGGGCTGGCATGGCACGGCCAGCATCCTCGCCCTGATCGGCGAGGCGATCCTGCTGATCGCCGCGCTGCGCTGGAGCAACATCGACCTGGCGCGCGCTGCGCTGCTCACGCTGGCAGTGGTGATCTTCCAGGCCCTGCTGGGCATGTGGACGGTGACCCTGCTGCTGAAACCCATCGTGGTGATGGGCCACCTGCTGGGCGGCATGCTGATGTTCGCGCTGCTGGTGTGGATGGCCTGGCGGGCGACCCACCTGCCGATCACCTTGGCCGAAGCGCCCAAGCTGAAGTGGCTGCTGCGCATCGGCGTGGCGGTGCTGGTCACCCAGATCGCCCTCGGCGGCTGGGTCAGCGCCAACTATGCCGCGTTGGCCTGCGGCGGCGGCAGCGCCTCGCTGGACAACTTCCCGCGCTGCGCCAACCAGTGGTGGCCGCAGCACAACTTCGCCGAGGGCTTCACCCTGTGGCGCGGCATCGGCGTGGATTACGAAGGCGGCGTGCTGGACGGCGCCTCGCGCATCGCCATCCAGATGGCGCACCGCCTGTTCGCGATCGTCGTTGCTGCCTACCTGCTGTGGCTGGGCCTGCGCCTGTTCCGCGTGCCCAGCATGCGTGGCTGGGCCAGCGCGCTGGTGGCGCTGCTGGTGCTGCAGGTCACCCTGGGCATCCTCAACGTGAAGCTGGCCCTGCCGCTGGAAGTGGCCGTGGCCCACAACGGTGTGGCCGTTGCCTTGTTGTTCGTACTGGTCAGCCTGCTGGCCCGCCTGCGTGCCCCGGACTGATTCCATGTTTTCCAGATATCGCCAGTACTGGGACCTGACCAAACCCAAGGTCGTGGCCCTGATCGTTTTCACCGCCCTGGTCGGCATGGTCCTGGCCATTCCGGGCGTGCCCAGCTGGGAACAGGTGCGCGCCGGTGCGCTCGGCTTCCTCGGCATCTGGCTGGCCGCATCGGCCGCGGCGGCCATCAACCAGCTGCTGGATGCGCACATCGATGCACAGATGGCGCGCACCTCGTGGCGCCCGCTGGTGGTGGGCAAGGTCAAGCCGTGGCAGGTGCTGGTGTTTGCCGGCGTGCTGATCGTGCTGTCGATGGCGATCCTGCTGTTGTGGGTGAACTGGATCACCGCGGTGCTGACGTTCGCCTCGCTGATCGGCTATGCGGTGATCTACACCGTGTACCTGAAGCGCGCGACCTCGCAGAACATCGTCATCGGTGGCCTGGCCGGCGCGATGCCGCCGATGCTGGGCTGGGCGGCGATCACCGGCATGCAGGGTTCGTCGGACTGGGCGTATTCGTCGCTGCTGGTGCTGATCATCTTCATCTGGACGCCGCCGCACTTCTGGGCGCTGGCGATCTTCCGCCGCGAGGACTACGCCAAGGCGAAGATCCCGATGCTGCCGGTCACCCATGGCGTGGTGCATACGCGCAAGCAGATCATGGTGTATTCGGTGGTGCTGGCACTGGTGTGCGTGGTGCCGTACCTGGTGGGCATGAGCGGGCCGTTCTACCTGGGCGGCGCGATCGTGCTCAATGCCGTGTTCCTCTGGTACGCCTGGCGCATGCTGAACCCGCCGGACGAGCTGTTCTCGATGAAGATGTTCCACTACTCCATCGTGTACCTGATGGCGCTGTTTGCGTTCCTGCTGGTGGACCACTGGATCCTGCCCTGGATGTGATCCCGGGGTCGGATCCCCGAAGGGGCTCTGACCCCGCCTGATCGCGCGGACAACCCCGCCATGCTCGACTCGGGGTCGGATCCCCGAAGGGGCTCTGACCCCACCTGATCGCGCGGACATCCACGCATGGCGTGGATCACCTTGAACCGCTGTCTCGGCGTCGCCATTGCTGTTCCTGACCCCAGGGAAAGGAAGCCGCAGGGATGCATTCGATCTTCCGTTGGACCACCGCGCTGATCCTGGCGCTGGGCATGGCCATGACCGCGCATGCCGACGACACTGCCGCGCAGATCCGCCAGCACACCGCCGACCACCGCATGCTGCTGCTGGGCGAATTCCACGGCACACGCGAGACGCCGCTGCTGGTGCGGCAGCTGGTGGTCGACTACAGCCGCGACGGCGCGCCGGTGCTGCTGGCACTGGAACTGCCACGTGCCGAGACCCCCACGCTGCGCGATTACCTGGCTTCCGATGGCGGGGCGGCGGCACGCCAGCGCCTGCACGGCCGTGCGTACTGGACCGTGCGCGATGACCAGCACGATGGCCGTCGCAGCCGTGACATGCTGGCGATGATCGAAAGCCTGCGCGCGCTGAAGGCACAGGGGCGTGTCATCGACGTGGTCGGCTATGACGTCGACAAGAGCGATGGCGGCAATCAGACACGCGATGACCGCATGGCGGCCGAGCTGCGGCGGCTGTACCAACGCCTGCCGGATGGCGCACGCATGCTGGTGCTGACCGGCAACGTACACGCCATGCTGCAGCGGCCGGCCAATGCGCCGCCGGAGATGCAGACACAGCCGATGGCATCGCTGCTTCGCGATCTGGATAGCTACAGTGTGCGATTGGGCGCGTTGCGTGGCCAGGCGTGGGCATGCGCGGACACTTGCGTGGCGCGGTCAATTCCCGAACAGGTGGCGAGCGGCCCACGGGTCGATACCCATGCCGGACGCCAGTACGACCTGTGGGTCTGGATGCCGGAACTGAGCGTCGGCACGCTCGTGGATCCGTAACGCCAGGCAACCCATCCACGCGTGGCGTGGATCTACTGCAGGTTACGCCATTCGCGGTTTGGTAGATCCACGCCATGCGTGGATGGTTTCCCACGTGACCCGGTGCATTCAATGTCGGTTTCTGATCGCCAGGGCGGGCACTGCATCCATTGACCAAGCTGCTGGGTTGTAGGGATTTGCCGCGCCGCGCGGTTCCTGCGAGCGGTGGGTCACAGATGCTGGCTGATCCACTGGGTCGGTCCATCCAGGGCAGATACACAGGTGTTGCGGGATGACCCGCAGTTCTGTGGAGCAAGGCGGTCGTGATGAATTTACTTCTGCTGTGCGCTGCCCTCGTGGCGATTGCAGTGAATGCACCTGCATCTGCACCGGATGAAGAGGCTGACGCGGTCGAGCAATGGTTGCAGCAACGGGCCATGCAGGTGGCGGCGCAGGCGAGCACGTCGCCTGTGGGCAGCTACCGCATCGTGCGGTTGGCAGACCTTGATGCCCCCGACGAAGTGAAGCAGCAGCTTCGTGCTGATATCGAGCAATCCAAGGGTGTCGTGCAGGTTGCAGAAGGGGGCATCCCAACGCAGGCCGAAATGCTGGCTGCCTTGCCCCGCACCCACCGTTCGGCGTCGGAACTACGTCAGCGCCTGCCGCGGCCACCCAGCACGCTGGAAGGCAGTCTGCTGGGGCCGGCGGAGCTGATCGGCATGGAGCCCAGTGGCAGGGTGGATGGAGGAACGTCCTCGGGGCTGAGTCGCTTCTACCGGCTGCAAGGCGTCGGCATCGTGGAGTTCAGCGAGAACAACTTCATCGCCGCAGGCACGCAGATCGAGGTGATCGCGGAAGCGCAGAACACCAGGGTGAACGGCGCGCCTGCGCATATCGGGAAGACCGTGGACAGCGTCGGCCGCACCCGCGTCGAGCTTGCCTGGGCGGGCGGCAGCAAGACCTACAGCCTGATTGCCACGGGCGAGCCCGGGAGCAACGTGGAGCGTCATGCGCGGGTGCTGCACGATATTGCAGCGGCCATCGTGGATTAGCGGCGGCGCGAGCGTCATCCACGCATGGCGTGGATCTACGCGGGGTCAGATCCCCGAAGGGGCGCTGACCCCGTCCACGTTCCGCCGGGCATGGCCCGGCGCTACCGGACTCAGGGCGCGCGTTTCGCGTACCGCTGCGCGATCACGCCGCAGACGATCAGCTGGATCTGGTGGTAGATCATCACCGGCAGCACGATGGCGCCCAGGCTGCCGCCGGCGAATAACACCTTGGCGATCGGCACGCCGGTGGCCAGGCTCTTCTTCGAGCCGCAGAACACGATGGCGATCTCGTCTTCGCGGTTGAAGTGCAGGCGGCGGGCCAGGAAGGTGATGAGCGGCATCGCGATGCCGAGCAGCACGGCAGCGACCACGGCCACGGCGAACAGGGACAGCAGCGGCGTCTTGCTCCACAGCCCTTCGGTCACCGCTTCGCCGAACGCCGAGTACACCACCAGCAGGATGGTGGCCTGGTCGGTGTAGCGCAGCAGTGCACGCTGCTTTTCCACCCAGCCGGCAATCCACGGCCGCAGCAGGTGGCCGGCCACGAACGGCACCAGCAGCTGCAGCATGATGCCGCCGATGGCAT
This sequence comes from Stenotrophomonas sp., assembly GCA_003510825.1. GTDB lineage: Bacteria > Pseudomonadota > Gammaproteobacteria > Xanthomonadales > Xanthomonadaceae > Stenotrophomonas. The sequence goes on along the minus strand of DOKO01000085.1, from coordinate 3,914 downwards.
GCAGCGGATCGTGCACGCCGCCGGAGGTACCGGCCAGCGCGGTCAGCAGCAGGGGCGTGAGGAACACGCCGAGGATGCTCGACAGCGACGCGCTGCACACCGCCGCCGGCACGTTGCCGCGCGCCATCGAGGTGAAGGCGATGGACGACTGCACGGTGGAGGGCAGGGTGCACAGGAACAGCACGCCCAGGTACAGCTCCGGCGTCAGCAGCCAGCCCGACAGTGGCTTGAACAGCAGGCCCAGCAGCGGGAACAGGATGAAGGTGCAGGCGAGGATGGTCAGGTGCAGGCGCCAGTGCAGCATGCCGCCGATGATCGATTCGCGCGGCAGGCGCGCGCCGTGCAGGAAGAACAGCGCGGCGATGGCCACGGTGGTGACGTCGTCCAGCACGATGGCGGCGGCGCCCTTCATCGGCAGCAGAGAGGCCAGGCCGACGGTGCACAGCAGGGCGAGGGTGAAGTTGTCCGGTCGCAGGCGCGACCACCAGCGGGTCATGGTGGGCAGGCTCCTCGTTACAGGGGGTCAGGGATGGGAGGTGGGTGCGGCCAGGCGTTGCCGGGTGGCCGCTTCCAGTGAGGTCAGGCCAGCGCGCTGGCCCAGCTGCAGGGCCTGCTCGGGGCTGGCCTGTTCGTAGCGGGCATTGACCAGGCCGAGCACGGCGCCGGCGCGGTTGCCCGAGGCGCAGTGCAGCAGCACCGGGCCCTGGCTCTGCTGCAGCGCCTGGTGCACGGCGCGCACGTTGGCTGCATCCAGGCCGTCGGCACCGGCCACCGGGATGCGCACGTAGCGCAGGCCCAATGCCTCGGCCTGGGCGGTTTCGTCGAAACCCCGGTCCTCGCCGGGCTGGCGCAGGTCGATGACGGTGCGCACGCCCTGCGCGGCCAGCGCCTGCAGCTGTGCGGCACTGGGCTGGCCGCCGGCATACAGGCCGGGGCGGACTTCGTTGAGCGGCGTGTCCCCGGCCCAGGCGGGCAGGGTCATGCAGAGTGACAGCAACAGCAGGCAGGTCAGGCGCAGCAGCATGGTCTCTCCGTGGTCGGGCTGCCGCTACAGGCGCAGAGTGGCGCGGGCCTTCAGCAGTTCGCGCAGTTCGTACTTGTCAGTATCGTCCAGGCCTTGCTGGCGCTGCTTTGCCAACAGCTCGTCCAGACGTTGCACCAGCAGTTGTTTCTCCAGCTGGGCCACGGCGTCGTGCAGTTCCTGGGTCCACATCGCCTCGTCGCCGGGCATGGTCTGCGCGGCCAGGGTGTGCAGCGAGGCCTGTTCTTCGCGGCCGTCGAAATGTTCCAGCAGGGCGCCGGTGCTGATGTCCGGGCGCTGTTCGACCAGGCCCAGCAGTTCCAGCAGCAGCTCCACGCCGGGCAGGCGCAGGCCCTGGAAGTGGTGCTTGCCGCCCAGGCTCATCGCCAGCGAGGGCTGCTGCAGCAGCACGGCGATGGCGCCGCGCACCAGGCTGCGCTTGGCGATGGGCTGGATCTGTCGCGCCGGCGCGCGCTGCGGCATCGGTGCGCGCGCGGCTGCGGCGTTGCCACCACCCAGGCCGGTCAGCTGCGCCAGCTGCTGCTTCATCAGGTCGCCGAAGGCGCCATCGGGAATCTGCGCCAGCATCGGCTTGGCCCGCTCGGCCAGGCGCGCCTTGCCGTCCAGCGTGCCGAGGTTGATCTCGCGGGTCAGTTCATCGAAGAAGAACTGCGACAGCGGCGTGGCCTGCTTCAGGCGGTCGTTGAAGACCTCCGCGCCTTCCTTGCGCACGATGGTGTCCGGGTCCTCACCATCGGGCAGGAACAGGAAGAACGCCTGGCGGCCGTCCTTCATGCGCGGCAGCACCGATTCCAGCGCCTTCCAGCCGGCGCGGCGGCCGGCGGCATCGCCGTCGAAGCAGAAGAACACGTCCGGCGCGTTGCGGAACAGCAGCTCGGCGTGGTCCGGCGTGGTGGCCGTGCCCAGCGTGGCCACCGCCTGGGTGACCCCGAACTGGAACAGCGAGACCACGTCCATGTAGCCCTCGACCACGATCAGCCGCTCGATCTTCTGGTTGGCCTGGCGCACCTGCCACAGGCCGTACAGTTCGCGGCCCTTGTGGAACAACGCGGTTTCCGGCGAGTTGAGGTACTTGGGGCCGTCGTCCTTCTCGAACACGCGACCACCGAAGGCGATGACACGGCCACGGCGGTCGAAGATCGGGAACATCACCCGGTCGCGGAACTTGTCGTAGACGTGGCCGCGGTCGTTCTTGGAAAACAGGCCGGCGCGGTCGAGCAGCTTCATCCGCCGCTCGTCCTTGCCCAGCGCATCGCGCAGGCCGCTGTAGCCGTCGGGCGCATAACCGATCTGGAAGCGCGCGCGGTTTTCCTCGTCCACGCCACGGCCGTCCAGATAGGTACGCGCCTTCTCGCTGCCTTCCAGGTTCTTCTGGAAGAACTTCGTCGCCGCATCCAGCGCCGAGTACAGCTCGCGGCTGTCGTCCTGCTGCTGGGCGTTGCGCGGGTTCTCGCTGCGCGGCACTTCCATGCCGGCGCGCTTGGCCAGTTCGTCCACCGCATCGAGGAATTCGAGGCGGTCGTAGTTCATCAGGAAGCTGATGGCGGTGCCGTGTGCGCCGCAGCCGAAGCAGTGATAGAACTGCTTGGTGGGCGAGACCGTGAACGACGCCGAGCGCTCGTCATGGAACGGGCAGCGCGCCGCGTATTCCTTGCCCTGGCGCTTCAACGGCACGCGGCTGCCCACCACCTCGACGATGTCGGAGCGGGCCAGCAGGTCGTCGATGAATGCGTCGGGGATACGGGCCATGGGCAACAGGGCAGGGGCGCGGCCGGTGGCCACGCGAGGCGGAACGATCAATCCGCCTAGTTTACTCCCTGTCGGGCAGCGGGCCGGCGCTGGCCGGATCGATGCCGGCAGCGGCCAGATGAGTGCGGGCGCGCAGGCGCTCGTCGATCACTGCGGTCATCAGCGCGCCGACGAAGAACACCACGGTGGCGTAGTAGATCCAGACCAGCGAGATGACCAGTGCGCCCATCGAACCGTAGGCACTGCCCGGGGCCACGGTGGCGATGTAGACGCCGATGCCATAGCGGCCCAGCGCGAACAGCGCCGAGGTGATGACGCCGCCGATGAAGGCCTGGCGCCAGGCCACGCGGCGGTCCGGCAGATAGTGGTACATGAAGGCGAAGCCGACCGCGTACAGCAGCAGGCTGGTGAGGTAGCCGATGGCCGGCAGGATGGACGGCAACTGGGCGAAGGCCACCTGCAGCATGGTGGTGGCGGTCATCGACAGGATCAGCAGGAAGCCCAGCGCCAGCACCACGCCGAAGGAGAACACGCGCTTGCGCAGCCAGGCCTTGATGCCCTCCAGCCGCTCGCCGCTGGTGCGGAAGATCAGGTTCAGCGCGTTCTGCAGCTGGGCGAACACTGCGGTGGCGCCGATGAACAGCAGCAGGGTGCTCCACAGCCCGGCCAGCGAACCGACGTCGGGCTGGTTGTCGGCGTTCTTCAGCACGGTTTCGGCCACGGTGGCCGCGCTGCTGCCGGCGGCGGCGCTGATCTGTCCGACCAGGGCCTGCTGCGCGGGCGGGTACAGCGAAGCAGTCAGCCACAGCAGCAGCACCAGCAGCGGTGCCATCGACAGCAGGGCGTAGAAGGAGACCGAGGCGGCCTGGGTGAGCACGTCGATCTCGACGAAGCGCTTGCCGACGGCCATGGGAAAGCTGTCCTGCAGGCGCTGGACGTACTTGCGTAGATTCACGGGGACAGTAGACGCGTGTTCAACCATGCCGGTGTTGTAGCAGCCGGCGGTCGAAGGCGTGGTGAAGCATCGCGGCGACGCGGTCGCGGCATTGGGGTCAGAGCCTTTTCGCGTGGCGAAAGGGATCCGACCCCGGGAATGCGGCGTTGGGGTCAGAGCCCTTTCGCG
>DOKO01000100.1:408-3328 GCA_003510825.1 Stenotrophomonas sp. | reverse complement strand
GCTGCGGCCATCGCCCGCCCGCGCCGGCCGCGACCACGGCCGGCCGTCCGTGAGCCGGAAGCCTGCTGATGTCTGAAACCCATCCGTCCGCCGAAACCACCGCGCCGGAGGCCGGCGGCAACACCGTCGACCAGGCCGTCGCCCAGGGCGGTGCCTACGAAGTCCTGCGCCGCCGCCTCAGCGAGCAGGGCCAGCGCCTGCAGGCCCTGGCCGAGACCCTCAACCGCCAGCGCCTGTCCGAATTTGGTGACAGCCGCCTGGAGGTGATCGGCCGTTTCCGCATCCGCAGCGAGAACAACTGCGTTGGCCGGGACATCGTCCAGGTCGGGCCCGACCGCCTGCTGTTCGGCTACAACGTCTACATCGGGCTGAAGACCCACACCCGCATCGAGGATGTGTTCGGCCTGTACCGGCTGGTGCAGGGCAAGGACGGCTACGACGTCGCCTCGCTGGAGCTGAAGGGCAGCTTCCTCGACCAGCCCGGCTTCGTGCACGACTTCAACGAGCTGTATTCCTACTACAAGCATGCGCGCCTGCTGCAGCTGATCGTGGTCGGCGACAAGCTGCTGGCCTCGTTCCAGATCGGTGAGCGCAGCAGCGACGTGCGCGTGTTCCGCTGGGCGCTGTCGCGCGAAGGCGAGCTGACCTATCTCGATGCGCGCGGCGAACGCGATATCGCGCTGCCGCCGCCGTTCGATTTCGAATGGACCAAGGCCACCCGCGACCTCGCGGTCAACGGCCGCCATTCGCACCTGAACATCCTCGACACCCTGTTCGTGGAGACCACCGGTGGCGACCTGACCATCAAGGTCGAGAACAACACCGAGACCGGGCAGGGCATCTACAGCGAGCCGGTGGAGGACAGCACGCAGTCGCTGGACGACGCCCAGTTCGAGTTCGCCCGTGTCGGTTCGCTGCTGCTGCTGAAGGTGCTGCCGTACCGCGAAACCGTCTGGCGCGGGCTGATCTACAACACGCTCACCGGCGACATCGTGCGCAACGACGCCATCGTCCAGGCCTGCGTGCAGCTGCCCGAAGACCATGGCGTCATCTTCCCCGGTGGCTATTACCTGCAGGGCGGCGAGCACAAGGCCTTTGATGCCTCGATGGCCGGCATGCAGTTCAAGCGCAGCATCCGTTCGCCCAATGGCGAGGACGTGCTGTACATCTTCTACGAGCGCGAAGGTGGGCGCTCGGCGCTGTTCGTCTACAACACCATCCAGCGCGTGCTGCAGAACCCGGTGTTCGGCCACGGCTATGCGTTCATGCAGGATGGGCGAATGGTGCTGTTCCATGCCGAGGGCACCGAACCCACGCGCATCCACCCGATGCAGGTCTGGCAGACGCCGTTCAGCAGCGACGAGTTCGCCGCCAGCCGTCCGCCCGGCAACACCTTCATGGGCCGCATCGGCAATGCCGAGCTGGTGCGCGGCATCTCCAACCTGTTCAACCTGGCCCGCGAGATCGACGGCCAGGATGTCTCGGTGCAGCGCTACCAGCGCCTGGTGGCCGATACCCGCCGCCTGTTCGATGCCCACCACTGGTTGGGCGACGAGGCCTGCGATGGCGCCGAAGCGTTGCTGCGGCAGATCAGCGCCACCGGCGAATCGGTGCTGGACGAATACGAGAAGGTCCAGTCCATCCGCGAGCAGTCGGCGCAGGCGATGGTCGAGGCGGAGGCCACCTACAAGGCCCTGCTGGGCAGGCTGCAGCCGCAGAACTGGAGCGAGGTGCAGGCCTTCGTCGAGGCACTGAACGAGATCACCGCGCTGCGCGGGCGTCTGCTGACCATCCGCGAGCTGCGCTACATCGACACCGCGCGCATCGAAGCGATGGCTGCCGAACTGGTACAGGCGCAGGACCGCGTCGGTGCCGCCACCGGCGAATTCCTCGCCGGCGATACCGCGCTGGCACCGCTGGGCAGCCGCCTGCAGGTGCTGGACGAAGCGGCCCAGCAGGCCGGCAGTGCGCGCCAGCTGGACGAGCAGCTGGACGGCATGCGCGGCATGGCCGCCGACCTGGACATGCTGTCCGAGCTGATGGCTGGCTTGAAGGTGGACGATGCCACCGCCCGCACCCGCGTGGTCGAATCGATTTCCGCCCTGTACGGCCGGCTGAACCAGGCGCGCACGCGTGCCGAGCAGCGGCGCCGCACCCTCGGTTCGGCCGAGGCCGTGGCCCAGTTCGCCGCACAGTTCGCGCTGTTCTCGCAGTCCATCACCAGCGCGCTGGCGATGGCCAACGATCCGGAAAAGGCCGACGAACAGCTGTCGCGCCTGCTGGTGCAGCTGGAGGAACTGGAGAGCCAGTTCGGCGAGCACGAGCAGTTCCTCGGCGACATCCTCAGCAAGCGCGAGGAGCTGGTCGAGGCCTTCGAGACGCACAAGCAGGCGCTGCTGGATGACCGCCAGCGCAAGGCGCGTTCGGTGCTTGATGCGGCCAACCGCATCCTCGACGGTCTCGCCAAGCGCACCGAGCGCTTCGCCACGGCCGATGAACTCAATGCGTTCTTCGCCGGCGATCCGCTGATCCTCAAGCTGCGCGAACTGGCCGAGCGCCTGCGTGCGCTGCGCGACAACGTCAAGGCCGATGACATCGAGGCGCGCCTGAAGGGCGTGCGCGACCAGGCGGTGCGCCAGCTGCGCGACCGCAGTGACCTGTACGAGGCCGGTGGCAATGTGGTCCGGCTCGGTCCGCGGCATCGTTTCAGCGTCAACACGCAGGCGCTGGACCTGACCCTGCTGCCGCGTGGCGACACGCTGGCCATCCACCTCACCGGCACCGATTTCCTGGAAACCCTGCACGATCCGCAACTGGATGCGCTGAAGCCGTTCTGGCCGGTGACCCTGGATTCGGAATCCGATGCGATCTACCGCGGCGAGTACCTGGCCGGCAGCCTGTTGCTGGCCGCGCAGGCCGG
>DOKO01000100.1:0-162 GCA_003510825.1 Stenotrophomonas sp. | reverse complement strand
GACCTGGCCCAGCTGCAGCAGGACATCACCAGCCCCGAGGCGCTGGACCAGCGCGTGCGCACGTTCGCCGCACCGCGTTACCGCGAAGGCTACGAACGTGGCATCCACGATCACGACGCCGCGCTGATCCTGCGCGCGCTGCTGCCGCTGCAGCAGTCGGCA
>DOKO01000165.1:2592-2945 GCA_003510825.1 Stenotrophomonas sp. | reverse complement strand
GCAGCGCCGAGGCACTGCGCGCCGCCAGCCTGCCGGTGCGCGTGCGCGGCCTGCATGAAGTCGACGCCGCACTGCTGGCGCAGAGCCAGCGTGCACTGTTCATCGCCAGCACCACCGGCGAAGGCGATGCCCCCGACCACGCCCTGCCCTTCCTGCGCCGGGTGAAGAGCACCGCGCCGACGCTGGGTCACCTGCAGTTCGGCGTGCTTGCGCTGGGTGACCGCAGCTACGGCCACTTCTGCGCGTTCGGCCACCAGCTTGATGACTGGCTGCGCCAGCACGGCGCGCACCCGATGTTCGATGCGATCGACGTCGACAACGCCGATCCGGCCGCGCTGCGCCACTGGCAGCAG
>DOKO01000165.1:1326-2337 GCA_003510825.1 Stenotrophomonas sp. | reverse complement strand
GCGCTGCGCCACTGGCAGCAGCTGCTGGGGCAGATCGGCGGCGGCGCCAGCGAACTGCCCGACTGGAGCCCGGCCGACTACCAGCCGTGGCCGCTGCTGCAACGCGAACACCTCAACCCCGGCAGCCTCGGCGGGCCGGTGTACTGGCTGCGCCTGCAGCCACCGGCCGGCAGTGATGCGCAGTGGCAGGCCGGCGATATCGCCGAGATCGGCCCGCAGCACGCCGCGGCCAGCACGCGCGACTGGCTGCGCGAACGCGACTTCAATCCGGAGCTGCCGCTGGACGATGGCCGCACCCTGCTGGATCGCGTCGTGCGCTCGCACCTGCCCAGCCTGGTTGCGCCCGGCGACCTGCCCGGGCTGCTGGCGGCACTGCAGCCGCTGCCGCACCGCGAGTATTCGATCGCCTCGGTGATGGCCGATGGCGCGCTGGAACTGCTGCTGCGCCGCCAGCTGCGCGCCGACGGCACGCCCGGCATCGGCAGTGGCTGGCTGTGCGACCACGCCGTGCTGCACGAGCCGGTGCAGCTGCGCCTGCGCCGCAACCAGAATTTCCACGGCGTGGCTGCCGAGGTGCCGCTGCTGCTGATCGGCAACGGCACCGGCATCGCCGGCCTGCGCGCGCACCTGCACGAACGCGCCCGCACGGGCGCGCGCCGCACCTGGCTGCTGTTCGGCGAACGCTCGGCCGCACACGATTTCCATTTCGGCGACGAGCTGCAGGCGATGCTGTCCGACGGCACGCTGGCACGGCTGGATGCAGTGTTCAGTCGCGATGGCGGCGCGCATCGTTACGTGCAGGATCGGCTGCTGGCCGAAGCCGCAACGCTGCGGCAGTGGGTGGAGGAAGGCGCCACGATCCTGGTCTGCGGCAGCCTGCAGGGTATGGCCCCGGCGGTGGACGCAGTGATCGAGCAGGTGCTCGGTGCCGATGGCAAGGAAGCGCTGCTGCTGGCCGGTCGTTACCGGCGCGACGTGTACTGACCCACCGATCGGGGTCGGATCCCTTTC
>DOKO01000165.1:0-1093 GCA_003510825.1 Stenotrophomonas sp. | reverse complement strand
GGGTCGGATCCCTTTCCGCAGGAAAGGGCTCTGACCCCAACTGCATCCACGCATGGTGTGGATCTACTGCGCGGTGGGGGTGGGTGCGGACCGTTGGTCCGCACTGACGACGCCCCATCACGCCGGGCATGGCTCGGCGCTACCCGGCGGTCGTTACCCGTATCGCCAACAGCTCACCGCCGCCCTGCAATGCATGCCGCTGCCTTTCACCGGCGGCCAACCACGCGGTATCGCCGGCCTGCATCGGCGGCAACCCACTGTCCGCACCGAATTCCGCATGCCCGGCCAGCAGGTACAGCGCCCAGGCCACGCCCGGTTCGCAGAAGAAGAACATCGACCCCACCAACGGCCGATGCAGCAGCTCGGCCTGCAGCTGCTCCCGCTTCCACATCAGGTTGAAATCGTGGGTGGTGCCATCAACCAGCTCGCCGTCCAGCGCTTCTTCGCCGGCAAAGCGTACGCGACCGTGCGGCGGCAGCACCTCGGCCACGCGGCCATCGGCGAAGCGCAGGCGCACGCCATTGCCCTGCAGCAGCACCAGCTCGCGCTCCATGCCGGGGAACGCGGAAAACGCGGCGTCCTGTTCGATCTCGGCCACCGACAGGCGCAACGCCCAGTCATCGCCCTGCGCGGGCAGGCGCAGGATCTCGCGGGTCCAGCCCAGGCCATTGCGCCAGCGTTCGCGGCGGTAGTCCAGGCTGGAAATCACCTGGCTCGGGGTGCGCAGCAGAGCATCTATGTCCATGCGCGCATTGCATCATGCCGCGCGCGATCGCGCATCACCGCGAAGCCACACCTGCCTCACCGCACTGCGGCGACAGCAGCTGCGAATGCTGCAGCCATTGCGGATCAGGGTAATAGGCGAACACCAGGGTGCCGCCGCGCAGCGAATCGATCAGCGGCCGCGACACCGACAGGCGCACGGCCGGGCAGCCCAGGCTGCGGCCGAGCCGGCCCTGCAGCCGGGCCATGGTCGGGTTCACGTAGGGCGCGCCGTGGATGACGATGGCACGGTCGCGCGCCTTGTCGTTGAAGCCCGGCTCCAACCCATCCAGGCGCAGCGAATAGCCGTTGCCGCCCATGTAGGTTTCCT
>DOKO01000307.1 GCA_003510825.1 Stenotrophomonas sp. | reverse complement strand
CCGAGCGCCTGTTCCCGGCCACGCCGGGCTACCGCCACCCACCCGTGAGACCCGATGACGCCGACCCTGCGCCGTAAGCTGGAAGCGCTGGCCGAGCGCCGCGAAGAACTGGAACGCCTGCTCGCCGAACCCGACGTGGTCGCCGACAACAACCGTTTCCGCGATCTTTCGCGCGAATTCGCCCAACTTGAACCGGTCGCCACCGCCCTGGCCGACGAAGCCCGTGCCAAGGCCGACCTCGCCGCCGCCGAAGGCATGCGCGCCGACCCCGACCTGCGCGAGCTGGCCGACGAGGAGATCGCTGCCGCCCAAGCCCGCCTGCAGGAGCTGGAACAGGAACTGGCCCTGCTGCTGGTACCGCGCGACCCGCGCGACGAGGGCAACCTGTTCCTGGAAGTGCGTGCCGGTACCGGCGGCGACGAAGCGGCGATCTTCGCCGGCGACCTGTTCCGCATGTACGCCCGCTATGCCGAGCGCCAGGGCTGGAAGGTCGAGATCGAATCGGACAACCCCGGCGAGCATGGCGGCTACAAGGAAGTGGTGGCACGCGTGGTCGGTCGCGGCGCGTTCTCGCGCCTGAAGTTCGAATCGGGCACGCACCGCGTGCAGCGCGTGCCAGCCACCGAATCGCAGGGCCGCATCCACACCTCGGCGGCGACCGTGGCGATCATTCCCGAAGCCGACGAGGTCGATGACATCGTCATCAACCCGGCCGACCTCAGGGTGGATACCTACCGCTCGTCCGGCGCCGGCGGCCAGCACGTCAACAAGACCGAATCGGCCATCCGCATCACCCACGTGCCGACCGGCGTGGTGGTGGAGTGCCAGACCGAGCGCAGCCAGCACGCCAACCGCGACAAGGCGATGAAGCGGCTGAAGGCGCAGCTGCTGGATGCCGAGCGCCAGCGCCAGGACGCGGCGCAGGCCGAATCGCGGCGCCTGCAGGTGGGCAGCGGCGACCGCAGCCAGCGCATCCGCACCTACAACTTCCCGCAGGGCCGGATCACCGACCACCGCGTGGAAGGGCTGACCCTGTACGACCTGCCCAACGTCCTGTCCGGCGACCTCGATGCCCTGCTGCAGCGCCTGAGCCACGAGCACCAGGTCGACGCGCTGGCCCAGCTGTCGGCGGGCTGAGCCGATGTCGGCCTGGCAGCAACGACAGCAACTGCAGCAGGCGCTGGCACGCCAGCCCGGTGATTTCATCGCCTGGGTGATGCTGGCCGATGTGGAACTTGAAGCCGGTGATATCGCAGCCGGCGAACAGGCCGCGCGGCGCGCCCTGCAGCTGCGGCCGAACCATCCCGAAGCCCTGGCCCGGCTGGGCCGGGTGGCGTGGATGGTCGGCGCCCACGCCGATGCAGCACGGCTGCTGGGCCAGGCCTCTGCGCTGGCACCGGAACACCCGGGCATCGCCCTGTGGCTGGGCCACGCGCTGGAAGACGCCGACGATGCCGAAGGTGCCGCCGCGGCCTATCGCCGCGCGCACACGCTGCTGCCCGGCGAACCGTATATCGCCGCGCAGCGCCTGGCCTGGCAGCGTCGCCTGTGCGACTGGCAGGACGTGGACGCGCTGGCCGCACAGGTGCGCGCCGCTGTTGCTGCTGGCCAGGGCGTGGTCGAGCCGTTCGCCTTCCTCAGCGAGGACGCCAGCGCCGCCGAGCAACTGGCCTGCGCCCGCATGCGTGCCGCTGCGGTGGCCGCGGCCGTGCGCCCGCTGCCGGCGGTGCCGGTGCGTGCACGTGGCCCGCTGCGCATCGGCTTCCTCTCCAATGGATTCGGTGCGCACCCCACCGGGCTGCTGACCGTGGCCCTGCTGGAGCAGCTGCAGGCCGACCCGGCACTGCAGCTGCACCTGTTTGCGCTGAACCGCGATGACGGCAGCCGCATCCGTGAGCGCCTGCAGACCGCGGCGCGCCTGCACGACGTGGCCGGCCAACGCCATGCCGAGACCGCTGCACGGATCCGCGCGCAGGGCATCGACGTGCTGTTCGACCTGCGTGGCTGGGGCGGTGGCGGCGCGCCGGAGGTACTAGCCATGCGCCCTGCCCCGCTGCAGCTGAACTGGCTGGCCTACCCCGGCACGTCCGGCGCACCGTGGCTGGATGCGGTGGTTGGCGATGCCTTCGCCCTGCCGCCGGCACTGGAGCCGCATTACAGCGAACGCGTGCTGCGCCTGCCGCGCGCCTTCCAGCCCTCCGACAACACCCGCGTGCTGGAACCTGCACCGACGCGCGCCGACTGCGGCCTGCCCGCGCAGGGCGTGGTGTTCTGCTGCTTCAACAACAGCTACAAGCTCAACCCGCGCAGCATGGCCCGCGCCTTCGCGGTGCTGCAGGCGGTGCCGGGCAGCGTGCTGTGGCTGCTGGCCGGCCCGGGCCAGGCCGATGCACGCCTGCGCGCGGCGGCACAGGCCGCCGGCGTGGATCCGGCACGTCTGGTGTTCATGGCCAAGCTGCCGCACCCGCAGTACCTCGCCCGTTATGCGCTGGCCGACCTGTTCCTGGACACGCACCCGTACAACGCCCACACCACCGCGTCGGATGCGCTGTGGGCCGGCTGCCCGGTGCTGACCTGCCCCGGCGACACCTTTGCCGCGCGCGTGGCCGGCAGCCTCAACCACCATCTGGGCCTGGCACACATGAACGTGGCCGACGATGCCGCCTTCATCGCCACCGCCAGCGCGCTGGGCAACGACCCGACGGCACTGGCCGCGCTGCGCGCTGAGCTGGCGCAGGCGCGCGACCGCAGCGGCATGTTCGACATGGCCGGCTTCGCCGCGGATCTGTCGGCGCTGCTGCAGGCTTTGGCGCGCGAGCACGGTTGGGCAGACGCGGCCGGGTAGCGTCGACACCGCCTCGGCAACCACTGCGCTACGCTCGGGCTTCCTTCCAGCGTGGTGCAACGATGGGCAAGCTCAAGCGCAAGGAGTACGACGAACTGCTGCAGCCGCTGCAGCTGGAACTGACCGCGATGGCGCGCTGGGTACAGCACAGCGGGCAACGCCTGCTGGTGCTGTTCGAGGGCCGCGATACCGCCGGCAAGGGCGGCGCGATCCAGGCGATCAGCCAGCATCTCAACCCGCGCCAATGCCGGGTGGTGGCGCTGCCGAAGCCGACCGACCGCGAATCGACGCAGTGGTATTTCCAGCGCTACGCCAGCCACCTGCCGGCGGCGGGCGAGATCGTGCTGATGGACCGCAGCTGGTACAACCGCGCCGGTGTGGAACGGGTGATGGGCTACTGCAGCGAGGCCGAGTACCAGCAGTTCCTGCACCAGGCACCGGTGTTCGAGCAGCTGCTGGTGGATGACGGCATCCTGTTGTTCAAGTACTGGCTGTGCGTGGACCAGGCGCAGCAGGAAAAGCGCTTCGAGGAGCGCCACAGCGATCCGTTGAAGGGCTGGAAGCTGTCACCGGTGGATCTGAAGTCACGCAGCAAGTACAGCGCCTACACCGAGGCACGCGAGGCGATGCTGCGGGCCACGCATCGCGATGCGGCGCCGTGGACGCTGGTGGATTTCAACGACCAGCGGCTGGGGCGGTTGTCGCTGGTGCGCAATCTGCTGGACCGGCTGCCGGATACGCGGGTGGATGAGCCGGTGCTGGATCTGCCGAAGTTGAAGGGCAAGCTGCATGTGGAGCACTACGACGTGCTGCGGCCGATCGAGGATTTCCCGGTGAAGGATTAAGGGGGGGGGGCGGCAGGGCTGCGCCCTGCACCTGCCGAAGCGAAGGCAACAGCCAAAGCAACGGCAACAGCGGCATTCCGTGGGATGGTGGGGCGGTGTGGGTGGTCAGGACACG
>DOKO01000386.1 GCA_003510825.1 Stenotrophomonas sp. | reverse complement strand
ATGGGTTCACGGCGTGTCCTGGACAGCCCCTCCCGCCTCCGCAAGCCCGTATCAACAAAAGCGCCGGGGATCGCAAAACCCGCCAGCGCTTTCAAACAAAACTCAGCTCAACCAACCGCGGCACGCGCTGTCGATCTGCTCGCCACACGCCTGCTGCATCCGCTGCTGCATCCGCGCCAGCGTCTCCGCTCCCTGATGCTTGCCACCCCAGGCCTTCAACTGCACCGCCAGCCGCTCGAAGCGCTGCTTCGTGCGCTGGTGGTAGCCCGACGGCTGCGCCTGCAGTTCGGCAATCAAGGCATCGGTGGCCTGCTCGATGCGCGGGGCATCGTCCGGGGCCAGCCGCAGCAGGCCCTCCACGTACAGCACGCCCCACTGCACGCGCGTGGCCGGGCCCTGCGCGCCGTCGTAGGCGCGCTTCAGCCACTCCAGCGCACCGGCGGTGTCGCCGCGCTTCTCGGCCAGTTCGGCCAGTTCGGGCATGTAGTAGTAGGGCTGCTCGCTGCGCTTGAGCTCGGCCAGCAGCAGCGCTTCGGCGCCGGCGTCATCGCCGACTTCGCGCAGGGCGTAGACCGCGCTGCTGATGGTGGCCTGGCGCGCGTGCGCATCCGTGGCCGCGGCGTCGGCGGCGGTCACCCGCTGCTTTACCCGCTGCACCAGCGCTGCAGGCAGTGCACCTTCGGGCTGCTGCTGGCGGGCCAGCGAGACTTCGACCAGTGCGCGCGACAACGCATCATCGGCACGGTTACCGCGCTCGGCATCGGCGCGGTCCAGGGCCACCAGCAACTGCTGGCCCAGCGTATTGCTGCTGGCCGGGCCCGCACTGGCCTGCTTCACCAGGTTGGCGCCGGCATAGCCCAGCAGCTCGCGGTTGCGGCGGACTTCGGTGGGTTGTGCCAGCACCGCCTGCAGCAGCTCGCGTACTTCGGTCGCCGGCGTGGTCGGCTTCTCCGCGGTGGCCAGGGCCAGCAGGGCGAAGCGACGCTGCAGAGCGGCGTCGGGCGCGGCCTTGGCCAGTTGGCGCAGCACCTCGTCGGCCTTGCGCTGGCCAGCCAGACGGTTGGCATCCACTTCCCAGCCGTAGTCGCCCAGCACCTGCCAGTCCTCGGCGCCCAGCTTGGCCGGGGTCGACAGGGCGGTGGCCAGGGTCTCGGCCACGGCGCTGCGTCGGCTGGCGGCCACGGTCAGCGTGCGGGTGAGTTCGGCGGCGTCGTTGCCACCGGCCACGCGGGTGATTTCGTTGCGCTGCGGGTCGAGCACGATCAGGGTCGGGTAGCCGCGCACGCCGAAGCGCTCGCCCCAGGCCTGTGCGCCTTCCTCGTCGCCATCCAGGTACACCGGCACGAACTTGCCGGTCAGCGCGATGAAGGCGGGATCCTTGAACAAGCCGGCCTTCAGCTGGTTGCACGGCGGGCACCACACCGCGCCCCAGTACAGCAGCACCGGCTTGCCGGTCTCGGCGGCTTCGTTGAAGGCATCGTCGACATCGCCCTGGCGCCAGGCAATGGCCGCTGCCGGCGCGGCTTCGGCGGCCTTCGCGCTCGCCACCGGCGCCTGCGCGGGAGAACAGGCGCTCAGCGCGGTGGCCAGCAGCAACAGGGGAAGGGCAGCGCGCATCGGCAGCATCTCGAGGGAACGGGGGTGAACGGCCATTGTAGGAAGCCCGCCCGCCCGTGCTGATGCAGTTTGCTTATGACCGGCTTGCGGCCCGGTATATGCCGGGGACTACGGCGCCGCAGCTACCGGCCAGCGGCCGGCACTACCGCATCTCCGCCGCCAGCAGGCCCGCCAGCCAGGTCATGAATGCCTCGACCCGCCGTGGCAGGTGGCGGCGCTGCGCATAGACCAGGTTCACCGGCATCGGCTCAGCCAGGCAGTCCGGCAGCACTTCCACCAGGCGGCCGTCGCGCAGCGCTTCACGTGCGCCCATTTCCGGCACCTGGATGATGCCCAGCCCGGCCAGCGCGGCGGCGCTGTAGCCATCGGCACTGTTGACCGTCAGCGCGCCGCGCATCGGCCAGGTCTGGTAGCGCTGGCCATCGAAATACTCGAAGCCGGGCGAACGCTGGCCCAGGGTGCCCACGTAGTGCACCAGCAGATGCTGGTCGAGGTCGGACAGCTCGCGCGGCGTGCCGTGTGCGGCCAGATAGGCCGGGCTGGCTACGTTGAGGATGCGCATCTGCCCCAGCGGGCGTGCGATCAGGCTGCTGTCATCCAGGGTGCCCACCCGCAGCACGCAGTCGAAGCCTTCGCGCACCACGTCCACGCGTCGGTCGGTGGCGCTCAGTTCAACCTCGATGCCCGGGTGCAGGGCGAGGAAGGCGGGCAGTTGCGGGATGACCAGGTTGCGGGCCATGCCGCCGGGCATGTCCACCCGCAGGCGGCCGCTTAGCTCGCTGGTCTCGTGGCGGAACAGGTTCTGCAGTTCATCCATGTCGTCCAGCAGGTCGTGCGCACGTTGCTGCAGCTGCGCGCCGTCGGCGGTCAGGTGCACGCGGCGGGTGGTCCGGTGCAGCAGCTGGGTGCCCAGCTCGGCCTCCAGCCGCGCGATGGCCTGCGAAACGCTGGCCTTGGGCAGGCCCAGGCTGTCGGCGGCGCGGGTGAACGAGCCCAGTTCGGTGACGCGCAGGAAAACGCGCAGGGTATCGAGGCGGTCCATGGATTGTTCGTCTGGCTTGAACAGTAAAATCAGGATCGCGCGATTTATGCGCGCAGGCAATCCCAATAGTCTGGCCACACTTCCTCCCAGACAGGTGCCCGCCATGACTACTTCTTCCCGTGTCGTCCTCATCACCGGTGGCAGCCGCGGCCTCGGCCGCAATGCCGCGCTGGCCCTGGCCGCCGACGGTGCCGATATCGTGATCACCTACCGCTCGCAGGCCGACGCCGCCGCCGAAGTCGTGCAGCAGGTGCAGGCGCTGGGCCGCCGTGCGCTGGCCCTGCCGCTGGACGTGGCCGACAGCTCGGCGTTCCCGGCCTTCGCCACGCAGCTGCGCGATGCCCTGCAGCAGTGGGGTGTGACGGCCCTGCAGGGCCTGCTGAACAACGCCGGCGAAGCGCTCTACGCACCCATCGCCGAGACCACCGAGGCGCAGTTCGACCACGCGGTGGCCGTGCACCTGAAGGGGCCGTACTTCCTGACCCAGGCGCTGCTGCCGCTGATCGCCGATGGTGGCCGCATCCTCAACGTGTCCAGCGGCCTGGCCCGCTTCTCGCTGCCGGGCAGCTCGGCCTACGCGATGATGAAGGGCGGCATCGAGGTGTTCACCCGTTACCTCGCCAAGGAACTGGGTGCGCGCGGAATCACCGCCAACACGCTGGCACCGGGTGCGATCGAGACCGATTTCGGTGGCGGCCACGTGCGTGACAATGCACAGGTGAATGCGATGGTCTCGTCGATCACCGCGCTGGGTCGCCCGGGCCTGCCCGACGATATCGGTCCGGTGGTGGTGGCACTGCTGTCGCCGTCCACCGGCTGGGTCAATGCCCAGCGCGTGGAAGCATCGGGCGGCATGTTCGTCTGACCGTTCGCGCGGCGACGATTCAGGAGGCGGCGAGGCTCAGCGGCTGGTAGACCAGTCCGTTGAACTCGCCGACCTCGCCATCGATGACGAAGCCATAGCGCTGGTAGGCCGGTACCGCACTCAACGAGGCGCGCACTCTCATCGCTGGCGCGCGCAGCTGCGGCAGCACGGCCTGCAGCAGGGCATGGCCGATGCCCTGGCCCTGGCAGGCGGGATCGACGAACAGCATCGCCAGATGCCGGCCTTCCTTCAGCTCGATCACACCGACGATGTCGCCGTCCTGCTCGGCGACCAGGATGTGGTTGTCACCCTGCAGGCGCTCGGCGAAGGCATCGGCTGCGGCCACCTGGGTGAACGTTGCCACGCCCTGTGCGCTGAGCGACGGCGCCACGGCTTCGCTGAAAGCAGCCATGCAGATCGCGCTGATCGCGGCCAGGTCGTCGGGGTGGGCGGGGCGGATGGGATGCATGCAGTGTTCCTTCCATGATGACGTGCGGGTACGTTGCACACGATAAGCTCGGCGCATGAACCACTTCAATGCGGCCCATGCACGGGTGTTCCCGCAACACGGCCTGAGCCTGGGCCTGATGACGCCGGTCGCTGCACACGGCCTTGCCGACGTTGCCGAAGCGCAACGCATCGCGCGCCTGGCTGACGATCTTGGTTTTGCTGCGCTGTGGACACGCGATGTGCCGTTGATGGTGCCGCAGGGCCCTGATGCCACGGCAAGCGCGCTGGACGATCCTTTCCTCTGGCTTGCGCTGCTGGCCGGTGCCACCACGCGTATTGCAGTGGGCACCGCGGCCATCGTGCTGCCGCTGCGGCATCCGCTGCACGTGGCGAAATCCGCGCTGAGCCTGGACCGGATCAGTGGCGGTCGTTTCGTGCTGGGCCTGGGTTCGGGTGATCGGCCGGAAGAGTTCGCGGCGTTCGGCGAAGATCTGGAGGGCAGGGCGGCCACGTTCCGCGAGCGCTGGTCGCTGCTGCGTGCGGCGTTGGCGCCGGACGAGACCGGACGGGCGCGCGTGCGCGATGCCACCGGTGGGTTCGACGTGCTGCCGGCAGCGCAGGCGCGCATTCCGATGCTGGTGGTCGGCACGGCGCGGCAGAGCCTGCAGTGGATCGCCCGCGAAGCGGAAGGCTGGGCCACCTACCACCGCGAAGAGGCGGCCCAGGAGGGGCGCATCGGGCTGTGGCAGCAGGCGCAGGGCGCGGGTGAGGCCAAGCCGTTCGTGCAGTCGATGCTGCTGGACCTGCAGGCCGATCCGCAGGCACCGGCGGAAGCGCTGCCGCTGGGCCTGAAGGTGGGCCGCGATGGGCTGCAGGCCTATCTGCAGCGCGTGCACGGGCAGGGCGTGGCGCATGTGATGTTCAACCTGGTCGACAACGGGCGGCCGGTGGATGAAGTGTTGCGGGAAATTGCTTCGGTAGGTGACCGCCTTGGTGGACATGGTGTTTGATCCTGCTGTGTGACCTGGCATACGCCGGGCATGGCCCGGCGCTACCGTTGCTCGCGTGCATCTGCGTATCATTCGCGTTTGATCCTGTTGCCGGAGCCGCGCGTGACCCGACGTAATCCCATGCATCCGACCGGGCGGCTGTTCGCCGTGGTCGCCTTCATCGAAGCGCTGACCTGGGCTGGCCTGCTGATCGGCATGTGGCTGAAGTACGGCCCTTACGCCAATCTTGCCCTGGTCAAAGTGTTCGGCCCTCTGCATGGCGTGGCCTTCATGGTCTATGTCGCGGTCACCCTGTTCGCCGCCATCCGCCTGCGCTGGCCGTGGTGGGCCAGTGCGCTGGCGCTGCTGGCGGCCATCCCGCCGCTGGTGACCCTGCCGCTGGAGTGGTGGTTCCGCCGTCGTGGCCTGCTGGAGCTGCGCAGTCCTCGTTGAGACGCTGCGTTACCCAGTCGTTCAAGCGAATGGGTATCAAATGCAAATACGAGCCGTTATCATTTGACGATGCCATCACCCCTGCCGGGGTCGGCACCTTCTTTGAAACGGCTGGTGTTCCATGCATGCACGTCCCGTCGTCGCCGGTCTGCCGGCCCTGGTCCTTGCCGCCCTGATCGGCACGATGGCGATGATGTCGTTCGTGGCGGTGATCGGGCCGGTGGTGCGCCTGCTCGGCCTGTCCGAATGGCACGCCGGCCTCTCGGTCACTGCCGCCGGCGTGCTGTGGATGCTGGCCGCGCGCCCCTGGGGCCGGCTGAGTGACCGTATCGGCCGCAAGCGCGTGCTGCTGCTGGCCATGGCCGCCTACACCGTCATCTACGTCGGCCTGGCGGTGTTCATCGACGTTGCCCTGCAGGTGGTGCCGCCGGTGCTGGTGTCGGTGCTGGTGCTGGTGGGCGCACGCGGCTTGATCGGCCTGTTCTATGCGGCCGTGCCGCCCACCGCCGCTGCCCTCATCGCCGACCAGGCCCCCACCGGCCAGCGTGCGCAGTTCATGGCGCGGCTGGGCAGTGCCAATGCGCTGGGCATGGTGCTGGG
>DOKO01000390.1 GCA_003510825.1 Stenotrophomonas sp. | reverse complement strand
GGCCGCGCGCTATGGCGGCGAGGAATTCGCGGTGATCGTGCCGGGCAGTCCGCTGTCGGGCGTGCTGGCACTGGCCGAGCGGCTGCGCATGGCGGTGGAAGCGCTGAGCCTGCCCGAAGGCCCGGTCAGCATCAGCATTGGTGTGGCCTACCTGCACCCGCCGGCCACGGCCAGCGCCGACCAGCTGCTGGCCGATGCCGATGCCGGCCTTTACGCCGCCAAGCGCGCCGGCCGCAACCAGGTGACCCTGCACGCACGGGTGCTGGACGACGAGAGCGGCGAGGAAGGCGTGATCGATTGTTGAGGCGGACGCAGTACCGGTAGCGCCGGGCCACGCCCGGCGGATGCCAATCCGGCGTGAACCGGGAGTTGCCAACCTTGGTTGGCAGCCTTCCGGTCGGGTCAGCCGCCGCGCGTCTCCACCAGCACCGGGCAGGGCGCGTGGTCGAGCGTCCACTGCGCCACCGAGCTGTCGAGCAGGCGCTGCAGCCGTGACAGGTGGCGATGGCCGATCACGATCAGGTCGGCGCCCAGCTCGCGCGCCTGGGTGCTGATCACCTCGGCGGGATCGCCTGCGGGCAGCAGCGGGCGGGCATCCACCCCACGCTCGCGCAGCTGTGCGATGGCGTCCTGCAGCAGGCCTTCGGCCTTCGCCCGCTGGCGTTCGGCGGCGGGGTACTCGCGGCGGTCGGCATCGCTGGCATCGGCGGGCAGGGCGAACTCCGGATCGAGCACGCACAGCAGGTGGATGCGGCTGCGCGGTCCGGCAACGTGGGTGACCAGGTCCAGCAGGGTGTCGTGCTGGGGGCCGCCATCGAGGGCGACCAGCAGGGTTGTGAACATGGGGGACTCCTTGGCAGGGGGTGATGGTCGCCCATGCCGCGCCGTGCACCCATGCCGTGCGGCGCAGGCAATACCTGCACCGGATGCAATCGACTTTGATCAAGGGTGTCGTAGAGTCACTCCAACTGTTGGAGACTGCCATGCCCCTGCCTGACCTGAACCTGCTGCTCGCCCTGGATGTCCTGCTGGACGAAGGCAGCGTCGCCGGCGCGGCACGGCGCATGAACCTCAGTGCCCCGGCCATGAGCCGCACCCTCGGGCGGATCCGCGACGCGCTGGGCGACCCGGTGCTGGTACGCGCCGGCCGCGGCCTGGCGCCGACCCCGCGTGCGCTGGAGCTGCGCGAGCAGGTGCGCGACGTGATCGAGCAGGCGCACCGGGTGTTCCACGACGGCCGTGAAGTGGACATCCAGACCCTGGAACACACCTTCAGCATCCGCGCCAACGATGTGTTCATCGGCAGCTACGGCGGCCGCCTGCGCGAGGTGTTCCGGCAGCAGGCGCCGCGCTGCACGCTGCGCTTCATGCCCGAAGGCGATACCGATGATGATGCGATGGTGCAGGGCCGGATCGACCTGTTCATCAGCACGGCCGGCAAGCATGCACCGGAGACCAAGGTGCAGAACCTGTTCACCACGGCGCTGCTGGGTGCGGCGCGCGAGGATCATCCGCTGTTCGACGGGGACATCACCGCCGAGCGTTTCGCTGCCTGCGACCACATCTCCGTTTCGCGGCGGGGCATCGCCCATGGTCCGATCGATGATGAACTGGCGCAGCTCGGCCTGAGCCGACGGGTGGCGATGGTGATCCCCACCTTCCATGGCGCGATCTTCGCGGCGGCATCGTCGGATCTGGTGCTGCCGCAGATGCCGAGCGTCATGCTCGATCGCATCACCTACATGGGGCTGCCGCTGCGGATGTTCCCGCTGCCGGTATCGGTGCGCACGGTGGCCCTGGTGCAGGCCTGGCACCCGCGCATGGACAACGATCCGGCACATCGCTGGCTGCGTCGCGCGATCAAGAGCATGTGCGACGCCGACGCCTTGTAGAGTCGAGCTTGCTCGACTGCGTCTGACAATGTGCCGACCAACGGTCGGCACCTACCAGCATCCTGTGCCGACCAACGGTCGGCACCTACCAGCATCGCGTGCCGACCAACGGTCGGCACCTACCAGCATCGCGTGCCGACCAACGGTCGGCACCTACCAGTAATCCACAACCCGTGCGTCTGGCGCACGGCTGGCATCGCATCAACGCCATTTTTCGCAGCAGTGGGCCTGCCTAGACTGCGCTCCCCACATTCACGGAGCGCACGCCATGTCGCTTCACCTGCCGTGCGCTGCACGGATCGGCCGCTGCCGATGAGCGCGGTCGCCATGCCCCGGGCCCCGGCCGCCCCCATTGCCCCCGCCTTCGACCGCCGCATCGTGGTCGGCCTGTGCGGTGTGCTGCTGGTGGTGCTGGTGTCAGGCTTCAACGAGAACATCACCAAGGTCGCGCTGGCCGATATCCGCGGCGCGATGGGCTTCAGCGTCGACGACGGCAGCTGGGTCATCAGCGTGTACAGCGCGTTGTCGGTCAGTGCCATGGCCTTCGCACCCTGGTGTGCCGTGACCTTTTCGCTGCGCCGCTTCGCCCTGGTGATGATCGCCGCCTTCATGCTGCTGGGCGTGCTGTGCCCGCTGGCCCCGAACCTGCCGACCTTCCTGCTGCTGCGCGGGCTGCAGGGCCTGGCCGGTGGCGCGCTGCCGCCGCTGCTGATGAGCGTGGCGCTGCGCTTCCTGCCGCCGGGCATCAAGCTGTACGGCCTGGCCGGCTATGCGCTGACGGCGACGTTCGGACCGAGCATGGGCACGCCGCTGGCGGCGCTGTGGGTCGAGCACGCCGGCTGGCAGTTCGCGTTCTGGCAGATCGTGCCGTTCTGCGTGGCCGGCATGGCCATGGTCGGCTGGGGACTGCCGCAGGACCCGCTGCGGCTGGAACGCTTCGCCCAGTTCAACGGCGTGGGCCTGGCCCTGGGGCTGCCCGCGCTGGTGATGCTGGTGCTGGGCCTGACCCAGGGCGCGCGCCTGAACTGGTTCGATTCACCGCTGATCACAGTGCTGCTGGGTGGTGGCGGCGGCCTGCTGGTGCTGTTCTTCATCAACGAATGGTTCCACCCGCTGCCGTTCTTCAAGCTGCAGCTGCTGGCCCATCGCAATCTCAGCTATTCGCTGGTGACCTGCATCGGCGTGCTGTTCGTGCTGCTGGCGGTCATCTCCATTCCGTCCGGCTACCTGGCCAGCGTGCAGGGCTACCGACCGCTGCAGACCGCACCGATGCTGCTGTGGGTCGCGCTGCCGCAGGTCATCGCGCTGCCACTGGTGGCCACCCTGATGAACCAGCGTGCGGTGGATTGCCGCTGGGTGCAGGCGACGGGGCTGGTCCTGCTGGCCGCCGCCTGCTTCATCGGCGCACACCTGGACGTGCAGTGGAACCGCGACAACTTCCTGTGGGTGCAGCTGCTGCAGGTGGTGGCGCAGCCGATGGCGGTGCTGCCGCTGCTGCTGCTGGCCACCACCGGCCTGGCGCCGCAGGACGGCCCCTATGCCTCGGCCTGGTTCAACACCGTCAAGGGCTTTTCCGCGGTGTTCGCCGGCGGCGTGCTCGACGCCGTCGGGCAGTCGCGCCGCCACCTCCATTCCACCGCGCTGGTGGACCACCTCGGCAACCAGCCGTGGCTGCCGGCCAGCGCCGATCTGCCCGCCCGCCTGCACGCCCAGGTACAGGCGCTGACCTCGGCCGACCTGTACTGGCTGGTCGCACTGGTGGCCCTGGGCTGCCTGCCGCTGCTGGCCTGGGCCACCCGCGTCCATCCGCCACGTGCCGTGGCCTGACCCTCTTCGCAAGGAATCCCCCATGACCGTCAACAAGACAACCCTCAACACCGGTCTCGCCCTGGGCGTGCTGGCCCTGGCCATCGGCGGCTGGCTGCTGCTGCGCGACGGCCGCTACCAGCGCACCGACAACGCCTACGTCAATGCCGATTTCACCGTGGTTGCGCCGAAGGTGGCCGGCTTCGTCAGCAGCGTCGACGTGCAGGACAACCAGCGGGTGAAGGCCGGCGACGTGCTGGCCCGCATCGACGACCGCGACTACCAGGTGGCACTGCAGGCCGCGCGCGCCGACCTCGCCAATGCGCGCGCGCAGCTGGCCAATGCGCAGGCTGCGCTGGCCCAGCAGGGCTCGTTGATCGAGCAGGCCCGGGCCAGCGTCGATGTCAGCCGCTCCGAACTGACCCTGGCCAGCGCCGACCAGCAGCGCTACCGCGAACTGGCCCGCGATGGTGCCGGCACCGTGCAGAACGCACAGCAGGCGCAGTCGAAGCATGCCGTGGCCAGCGCCCACCTGCAGCAGGGCCAGGCCGCGCTGAGCACCGCGCGCCAGCGCACCGACATCCTGGCTGCCGGCGTGCAGTCGGCACAGGCCGCGGTGCAGCGCGCCGAGGCGGCACAGGCACGCGCGGAGCTGGACCTTTCCCACACCGAGCTGCGCGCGCCCATCGATGGCGTGGTCGGGCGCCGTGCGGTGCGCGTCGGTGCCTACCTGACCCCGGGGACGGCGGTGGCTGCGGTGGTGCCGCTGCAGCGCGCCTTCGTGGTCGCCAACTTCCAGGAAACGCAG
>DOKO01000033.1 GCA_003510825.1 Stenotrophomonas sp. | reverse complement strand
CCATCCCACGGAAAGCCAGCTGTTGAACTTGACGTTGCTCTGGCTTGTAGCGGGTGCAGGGCTGCAAGCCCTGCCGGAAACCCACACCCCTCAACAAGCCTCAGCCACTGGCGCGCGCGTCCGCCCCAGCCACGCCAGCAGCAACCCCGACACCGCCAGCAACCCACCGGCCACCGGAATCGCCGCATACCCCAGGCCCGCGCTGATCACCGCGCCACCCAGCGCAGCACCCACCGCGTTGCCCAGATTGAACGCACCGACATTGATCGACGACGCCAGGCCCGGCGCCTCGCTGGCCACCTGCATCACCCGGATCTGCAGCGGCGGCACCAGGGCAAAGGTCGCTGCACCGAACAGCAGGACACCGAGTGCCGCCGTGGCGTGGCTCATGAAGGCCAGCGGCAGCACGAACATCAGCACCGCCAGCACGGCCAACAGGATGCGCGTGGCGCCATCCAGCGACCAGTCAGCCATGCGCCCGCCGATGCCGTTGCCGACGGTGAAGCCGATGCCGATCAGCGCCAGCGACATCGCAATGAATGCATTCGACGCGCCCGTCAGTTCGCTCAGCACCGGCGCCACGTAGGTGTAGAGGGTGAACATCGCACCGGCACCCAGCACCGTGGTGGCCATCGCCAGCAGCACCTGCGGCTGCAGGATCGCGCGTATCTCGCGACGCACGTCCGGGCGCGCATCCGGCGCCGACGCCGGCAGCGCCAGGCCCAACGCGGTGATCGCAACCAGGCCCAGGACCGCCGTACCGGCGAAGGACAGGCGCCAACCCAGCTGCTGGCCGACCCAGGTGGCCAGCGGCACGCCACCGATGTTGGCGATGGTCAGGCCCATGAACATGGTGGCCACGGCGGCCGCCTGCTTCTCCTTCGGTACCAGGCTGGCGGCGACCACGGCACCGATGCCGAAGAACGCACCGTGGTTGAGGCTGGTGACCAGGCGTGACAGCAGCAGCAGGCCATAGTTCGGGGCCAGCGCCGACAGCAGGTTGCCGACCACGAAGATCGACATCAGCAGCATCAGCGCGGTGCGCTTGCCGAACCGGCCCATCAACAGGGTCATCACCGGTGCGCCCAGCATCACGCCGACGGCATAGGCGGTGATCAGCATGCCGGCGGACGGAATGCTCACGCCCACGCCATCGGCGATGACCGGCAACAGGCCCATCGGGGCGAACTCAGTGGTGCCGATGGCAAAGGCGCCGACGGCGAGGGCCAGCAGTGCGGCTCTGGAATTCATGGGGTTCCTGTGGGGAGGAAACGGGAAGCTGCGTAGCCTGCGCGCTTTGCCGCCGCCGATTAAGCCTCGCCGCGGGAAAACAGTGTTGACCCCGGTTCACAGGTGGCGGCGTGATTCCGCCGGGCATGGCCCGGCGAGCGCAGCGGCCCCCATAACGCAGAACCCCCGGCAGTGCCGGGGGTCCTGGATGGATCGTTTACCAGTTGCCGGCGCCCGGCACGTGGTGGTCGCGTGCGCGGCGGCGCATCAGCAGGTTCAGCCATTCCACCAGCACCGAGAAGCCCATCGCGGCATAGATGTAGGGCTTGGGCACGTGCACGTCCAGGCCGTCCAGGATCAGCACCGCACCGATCAGCAGGATGAAGGCCAGGGCCAGCATCTTCACCGTCGGGTTGGCATCGATGAAGCGGCCCAGCGGGTTGGCGGCCAGCAGCATCACCAGCACCGACAGCAGGATGGCGGCGACCATCACCGGGATGTGGTCGGCGATGCCGACGGCGGTGATCACCGAGTCCAGCGAAAACACGATGTCGATGACCGCGATCTGCGCGATGACGTAGCCGAACACAGCCGAGGCCTTGGTGGTGCTGGGGTCTTCATCCTCGCCACCGGTGATCAGTTCCTTGATCTCCATGAAGCCCTTGATGATCAGGAACAGGCCACCAACGATCAGCACCAGGTCGCGGATGGAGATGCCCATGCCGGCCACGGTGAACAGGTTGGCCGCCATGTGCGCCAGGTAGGCCAGCGATACCAGCAGGCCGATGCGGGTGATGCAGGCCACGGCGATGCCGAGCTTGCGTGCGAACGGACGGCGCTCTTCCGGCAGCTTGCTGACGGCGATGGAGATGAACACCAGGTTGTCGATGCCGAGCACGATTTCCAGGGCGCTGAGGGTAAACAGGGTTACCCAGGCATTGGGGTCGGCGAGAAACTCAAAGGACATGGAAACTCTTCAGGACAGTGGGGGAATGGGGGTTCAGGCGTACGTGCCGACCAGCAGGTGGGGCACCACGACCAGTGCCCAGCACAGCAGCACGTTCATCATCAGCACGAACACCGCTGCCGAGCCCATGTCCTTGGCGCGGCCAGCCAGCTCGTGGATCTCGGCGCCGTAGCGCTCGATCACCGCTTCGATGGCCGAGTTGGCCAGTTCCATCGCCAGCACCAGCAGCATCGAGCCGATCATCAGCGCGCGCTCGACCGGGGTCTGGCCAAGCCACAGTGCCAGCGGAGTCAGCACGACCAGCAGGTAGACCTCCAGCCGGAACGAGGACTCGTGCAGCCAGGCGGCGCGCAGGCCCTGCCAGGACCAGCGGGCGGCCTGGAAGATGCGGCGCGGGCCGCGGGGCATGTGGCCGAACTGATCAGCCACGAGGGAATTTTCCAGCAAAAGAGGCGCGGCGCAGCGACCGCTCAGACGCACGGCAGGCAATCATGGGTGCACAGGAATGGGCAGACAGCCCCCATTTTGCCACAAGGGCGGCAGCGGCACCCCGCGGCGGCCGGCCAACGACCCGCCATGGGCAAGCGCAGCACGGCGGCGAACTCCTATGATGGGTGTCCCCTGCCCTTGCTGGAGCCGCTGATGACACTCGCCCGTACCTGTCTGCTGTCGCTTGGATTGCTGACCCTGGCCCCGCTGGCCCAGGCGTTGAGCCCGCCGGCCGCGCCGCGCGTGCCCGACCAGGTGTCCAACGTGGCCTGGGAAGGCGACATGGCCAGCTTCCTCAAGGCCGACCAGGGCAACCCGCCGCCGCGCGGTGGCATCGAGTTCATCGGAAGCTCCTCGATCCGCTTCTGGGAGAGCCTGGCCCAGGACTTCCCGGGCCAGCCGGTGTTCAACCGTGGCTTCGGTGGTTCGGAAGTGCGCGACAGCACTTGGTATGCCGACCAGATCGTGGTGCCCTATGCGCCGTGCAAGGTGTTCTTCTACGCCGGCGACAACGATCTCAACAGCGGCCGCAGCGCCACCCAGGTGCGCGATGACGTGGTGGCCTTCGTGCAGCGCGTGCACCGCGACCTGCCGAAGACCAAGGTGGAATACCTGTCGATCAAGCCAAGTCCGTCGCGCGCGCACCTGCTGCCGGCGATCAACCAGGCCAACGCGATGATCAAGGCCGCCCTGGCCAAGCTGCCCAACGCCGGCTACACCGACATCTACACCCCGATGCTGGGCGCCGATGGCCAGCCGGACGCGAAGCTGTTCCGCGAGGACATGCTGCACATGACCCCGGCCGGCTATGCGATCTGGACCAAGGCCGTGGCGCCGAAGGTGAAGTGCGATTGAGCAGGGCGTGCGCCGGGCCATGCCCGGCGTGACCTGGGATTCATCCACGCATGGCGTGGATCTACTGCAGATCGCAGCTATCTGTCAGAGGCGGGGCGGTGTGGGTTTGCGGGGTGTGAGCCGCATGG
>DOKO01000032.1:2895-9281 GCA_003510825.1 Stenotrophomonas sp. | reverse complement strand
CAGTGGAAGGCCTGCGCGGCGCTGACCAGATCGACGCTGGCATCGGCCAGCCCGGTCGCCTCGGCGCGGCCATCGACGGCGCGGAACAGCGGAAACTGCGGTTCCAGCCACTGCTCGGCGGCCGCGCGCATGGCCGCATTGGGCTCCACTGCCACCAGCGGATGGCCGGCGGCCAGGAACTGGCGGCTGGAAATGCCGGTGCCGGCACCGATGTCGGCGACGAGCGCCGCGGTGGGCACGGCCATCGGCCCGTGCAGCCAGTCCATCAGGGCAGCGGGATAGTCCGGGCGGTAGCGCACGTAATCGGCGACCCGGCTGCTGAAGCGTTCAGTGCTGTCCGACGCGCTCATGGCGGTCAGTTCGACAGCGTGGCCAGCCAGGCCAGACCGCCGAAGAACAGGACGAGGACCAGCAGGCCCAGGCCCAGCATGATCACGTTCAACCAGCCCAGGATGAGGCCGGTCAGGGCCAGTCCATCGCCTTCCAGCTCGGCGGGACGGCGGCGGATCTCGCTGCGGGCCATATGCCCGGTGATGATGGCCACGATGCTGGCCACGAAGGGCAGCACGGTCCAGCTGGCGATGCCCAGCACCAGGCTGAGGACGGCCAGGCCGCTTGTCTGTCGGGGTGCCACGCTCATGGGGATCCTCCTTGGCAGTGCGCACATGATAGTGCCTGCGGGCCAGCAAGCCCATGGGCGGCCGGGATGCCGCTCCGGCTGGGCGCTATTGATAGGGGCAGTTGGAGGAGTACAGCATCGCCGCGCAGACCAGGGTCGTCAGGATGTGGTACATGGCCTTGATCACGAGCAGGTGAAACGCCGCGGCAGCAACGGCGAGGATCAGGCTGGGCCAGATCACGTTGTCGAAGCGGAGGCTGGTGCTGCGGCGGTGCCGCTGGTAAAGCGCCAGCAGGCCAAGGCCCAGGCCAATGAGGCTGCCGATGAAGGGCAGCAGCATCAGACCGAGGAATGATGCAATCAGGCTCGCAACCGCGAGGTCATTGCGTGGGGGAAGTGGGATGGGCGGGGGAGGCATGGCAGTCCGTTGCGTATGGGGCACGGCCAACGCTACCGCATTGCGAGCGGATCGGCTCGGGGGCAGTCCATCAATACCTGGCCACAGCGTGGCATTGCCGCAGCTTTGATAGGCGTCGACCTTGGTCGACGAGGAGCGCCAACCAAGATTGGCGACTGCCAGGGCGTGGGCGTCAGCCCATCAACACCTGGCCACCATCCACGTTGAGCACGTGGCCGGTGATCCAGCGCGCCAGCGGCGAGCACAGGAACAGCGCGGCATCGGCGATCTCCCGCGGGTGGCCGAAACGACCGAACGGGATCCGCGCCAGGGTGGCCTGGTACAGCGCGGGATCCTCCACGCGACGTCGGTCCCACAGGCCATCGGCAAACTCGATCGAGCCCGGCGCGATGGCATTGACCCGGATGCGGTCCGCCGCCAACGCCAGCGCCTGCGAGGTGGTGTAGTGCGAGAGTGCGGCCTTGGCCGCCGCATACGGCGCGCCACCGGGGCGGGGCTGCTGCGCGGCGATCGAGGACAGGTTGAGGATGCAGGCGTCATCGGAGGCCCGCAGCCAGGGCAGGGCCAGGCGGGAGGCACGTACGGCCGCCATCAGGTCGATCTGCAGGCTGGCCGCCCAGCCGTCCTCGTCGTCGGCCATGCCGTAGCCGGTGGCGTTGTTGACCAGCACGTCGATGCCGTCGAGCGCATCGGCGGCGGCCTGCAGCCAGCCGCCGATCTGCTCGATCTCGGCCAGATCGGCCGCGACAACATGCACAGGCGTGCCCTGTGCTTCTGCATCGGCCTGCAGTGCCTGCAATCCGGGCAGGCCGCGGGCGCAGACCGAGACCCGTGCCCCGGCGCCGGCAAATGCCAACGCCAGTTCACGGCCGATGCCCTTGCTGCCGCCGGCGATGAGCACGCGGCGGCCGCTGAAGTCGAGGGTCGGAGCCCCTGTGGGGATCCAACCCTGGGCAGGGGTCAGATCCCCGGAGGGGCTCTGACCCGCAGCAATGGCCGAAACCTCTGCCATTACAGGTCGAACTTGATGCCCTGGGCCAGCGGCAGCGAATCCGAGTAGTTGATGGTGTTGGTCTGGCGGCGCATGTAGACCTTCCACGCATCCGAACCCGACTCACGACCACCGCCGGTGTCCTTCTCGCCACCGAACGCGCCGCCGATCTCCGCACCGGACGTGCCGATGTTGATGTTGGCGATGCCGCAGTCGCTGCCGGCGGCCGACAGGAACTTCTCGGCGGTCTTCAGGTTCTGGGTGAAGATCGAGGACGACAGGCCCTGCGGCACACCGTTCTGCATGTCGATGGCTTCGTCGAGGCTGTCGTAGGGCATGACGTACAGGATCGGCGCGAAGGTTTCGTGCTGGACCACCGCGTCGCTGTTCTTCAGGCCCGAGACAATGGCCGGCAGCACGAAGTTGCCTGCACGATCGATGCGGGTGCCGCCGGTTTCGATGGTGCCGCCGGCGGCCTTGGCCTGGGCGATGGCATCGAGGAACTGCTGCACGGCGCCGTCGCTGTTCAGCGGACCCATCAGGTTGGCGGCATCGGTCGGATCGCCGATCTTGCCTTCCACCTGCTTGTAGGCCTTGACCAGGGTGGCCAGCACGTCGGCGTAGATCGAGCGGTGCACGATCAGGCGGCGGGTGGTGGTGCAGCGCTGGCCGGCGGTACCGACGGCGCCAAACACGATGCCCGGCACGGCCAGCTTCAGGTCGGCGGTCTCGTCGAGGATGATGGCGTTGTTGCCACCCAGCTCCAGCAGGCAGCGGCCCAGGCGACGGGCGACCTTCTCATTGACCGTGCGGCCGACCTGGGTCGAGCCGGTGAAGCTGATCAGCGGCACACGACGGTCATCGACCATCTTTTCCGACAGGGCGGTGCCCGCATCGTTGACCAGGAAGAAGATGTCCGGGAAACCGGCTTCGCGCAGCGCGTCGTTGCAGATGCGCATGGAGGCGATGGCGGTCAGCGGGGTCTTGTTGGACGGCTTCCAGATGCAGATGTCACCGCAGATGGCGGCCAGGAAGGCATTCCAGCTCCACACCGCGACCGGGAAGTTGAAGGCCGAGATGATGCCGACCAGGCCCAGCGGGTGGTACTGCTCGTACATGCGGTGGCCGGGGCGCTCCGAATGCATGGTGTAGCCGTACAGCATGCGGCTCTGGCCAACGGCGAAATCGGCGATGTCGATCATCTCCTGCACTTCGCCGTCGCCTTCGGGCTTGCTCTTGCCCATTTCCAGTGCGACCAGCGAACCCAGGGCGTCCTTGTGCTTGCGCAGCGCTTCGCCGCACAGGCGCACGGCTTCGCCGCGGCGCGGGGCCGGGGTGGTGCGCCAGGTCTTGTAGGCTTCCTGGGCACGGGTAATGACGGTTTCGTACTCGGCCTCGGTGGTGGCGCGGACCTGCGCGATCGGCTCGCCGGTGGTCGGGTTGACCGGGGTGATCAGCTCACCGCCGGTGGCGCTCGACCATTCCCCGTTGCCCAGGTAGGTGCCAGCGTTGATCGCGTCCAGACCAAGGGACTTGAGCAGCTCGGAAGACATGCAGACTCCTGTGTTTCGTTACGTAGTTGGTGCCGCCACGGGCAGGTGGGGGATGCGGCGGACTGAACCGGCGATGGTAGCAGAGGGATGTGGCGGGGCTTGGTGCAGTGCGGTGTGGGGTGGCGGGACTTGGCGCCAAACGCTTGACGGGGCGGGCGTCACGATTTGCGGTCGGGCAAATTGACGCAAAGTGATAGAAATCAGCGGCCTGCATCTCAGTTTGGGACGTTCTGGCGTATATGAACGTCAGCTTGCTGCTATCTTTTGTGACGTAGTTCAGACACAATCAGCCGGTATTCAATATTCCCGCAACGAAATGCAGGCGCTTCCTGGGGAGGCATGCGCCGATTTGGATCTCACCCGGATCTGCGGAAACCTCATAGGAGTTGTCTCGTGCTACATGGATCCGTAGAAGAGCTTGCCGGCCACCCCACTCGATCACGTCGGCGTGTCGAGGCGCGTGCCGCCCTCGAACTGGCGCTGCGCCTCGGGGACCTGGTTGTCGTACCGGTTTCGGCCATTCTTTCCCACGTGCTTTTCTATGGTTCGGCCGCGCCGGACCCGTCGCAGCGGGTGGTGTTTGGTGCCGTGCTGCTGAGTGCGATGGTCTGCTTCATGATCGGCCCGGTCTACAGGGCGTGGCGGGGCCGTGGCCTCGTGGTGGATCTGTGGATCCTGCTGCTGGCGTGGTCCTGCAGCTTCGGGTTGTTCTCTTTCTACGCGGTCCTGGTCGACATGGCCGGGGCCGTTCCCACGCGCTGGCTGCTGACCTGGTATGTGTCGGGCCTGCTTGGCATGGTCGGCGTGCGCGTATTGTTGCGGGTGCAACTGCATCGCCTGCGCGCGCGCGGCCTGGATCGCGAGCGCGTGCTGCTGGTCGGCCTGCGCTCGTCGGGGCTGAAGCTGCATCGCCTGCTGCGCGGCAAGCCTGAACTGGGCAAGGAAGTGGTCGGCTATTTCTCCGCCAAGGGCGATCTTGCGACGCGCCGCGGCGGCGATGCGCCCCGTTGCCTGGGTGCGCTGGCCGACCTGCCGCGCTACATGGACCAGCATCGTGGCGAATTCGATCAGCTCTGGGTGTCGATGACCCCGGGTGATGCCGGTGACATGAAGGCCATGCTGAAGCAGATCGAGCGCTTCCCGGTGCCGGTGCGGCTGATTCCGGACACCACAGGCTGGGGCACCCTGAATCCAGGCGTTCACCAGGTCGGCAACGTGCCGATGATCGGTGTGCGACAGGGCTTGGCGGATCACAAATTCCGCTTGGCCAAGCGCGTGGAAGACATCCTGGTGGCCGGCCTGGCGGTGATCATGTTGGCCCCGGTGTTCGCGGTCCTGGCCATTGGCGTCAAGCTGAGTTCGCCCGGCCCGGTGCTGTTCCGCCAGCGCCGCCATGGCCTGGGGGGCAAGGAGTTCTCGATGCTGAAGTTCCGCTCCATGCGGGTTCATGCGGAGGGTTCTTCGGACAAGATCACCCAGGCCACCCGCAACGATCCGCGCGTGACCCGCTTTGGCGCCTTCCTGCGCCGCAGCAGCCTGGACGAGCTGCCGCAGTTCTTCAACGTGCTGGGCGGCAGCATGTCGGTGGTTGGGCCGCGGCCGCATGCCGTGCAGCACAACAACCACTATGAGCGACTGATCGACCGCTACATGCACCGCCACTACGTGAAGCCGGGCATCACCGGTTGGGCACAGGTGCATGGGCTGCGGGGCGAGACCCCCGAGCTGCGTTCGATGAAAAAGCGCGTGCAGTACGACATCGACTACATCCGCCGCTGGAGCCCGACGCTGGATGTGCGCATCATTGTGATGACGGCATTCAAGGTGTTGGGGCAGAAGTCGGCATACTAGGCACTGAGGCTGTTGTCGGCGTTGCGCCGGCCCCGTCCACGTGGAAGCGCCCGGTCTGCAGCAGCGACCGGGCGCTGCGTTTCATGTATCGAAGAACTGATGGAAGCCGTAGTCCGTGTTCAAGAATATTCTGGTTGTATGTGTCGGCAACATCTGCCGTAGTCCGTCGGCTGAAGTGATGCTGCGTGAAGCAGTGCAGGGCAAGGGCATCACGGTGTCCTCGGCCGGCCTGGGGGCCCTGGTCAACCATGGTGTCGACGCCACCGCACAGGCGCTCTTGGTCGAGCATGGCCTGGATGGCAGCAGTCATCGTGCGCGGCAGATCGACCGCAGCATCCTGGGGGCTTCGGATCTGGTGCTGGTGATGGAGCGCAAGCACGTCCATCGCATCATCGAGATCGCGCCGGAGGCATCGGGAAAGACCTTCCTGCTGGGCAAGTGGCAGTCCGATCGCGAGATTCCCGATCCCTATCGCCAGCAGCGTGCTGCGTTCGAGCACGTCTACACGCTGATGGATGAGGGCGTTAAAGGCTGGGTGCGCTACCTCTGAACGCCCGCGACCTGCCAGGGGCGCGACAGATGAAAGGCCGGGAGCAGTAAGCTCCCGGCCTTTCTTTCAATCGCCGACAGTACGCAGGTTGTCGTAGAAGAAGCGCTCGTCGCGGTCGCCGGTCATGCCGTACAGGCCGTATTTGCGCCCGAGCATCGCACCGCCGTCGCGGATCAGCGGATTCCAGTTGAACGCGGCACGACCGCGGGTGGAGCGCGGCAGGAAGCCATCGAGCGGAATGCTGAAGTAGATGCCCTTGTCGAAGCTGCCTTCACCGAAGTCGCGCGCCGAGACATTGGTCTTGGTTGCATAGGCACCCATGGTCACGCCGTTGTCGAACACGCGGGCCAAGTCCAGTGTCGCGCCCTTGTCGCCTGCGAGGTATTGGCCAACCGAAAGCGAGC